>JAACFL010000052.1 GCA_009937385.1 Gammaproteobacteria bacterium
GGCGGGTGACAGCGACGGCGGTTGCTGGAGCGTAGCGAGCCGTGGCTCGGTGGATGTCGGACTGAAGTCCGACCCACAACAAAGCCCTCGGTATCGATCAACCCCATAAGTCGCCCCCCGCCTGTCGGTTATCGGAACGAAGTCCGACCTCCAGGACAGACAGATCGTTGTGGGTCGGGCTTCAGCCCGACGCGAGTTCCTGTCGGGCTGAAGCCCGACCTACATGGAGATCAACGCAACCTGAAGGGCAACGGCGGCAAACAGGCCAGCGAGGAGGTCGTCGGCCATGATGCCCACGCCACCGTGCACCTTGCGGTCGAGCCAGCGAATCGGCCACGGCTTGAGGATGTCGAAGGCGCGGAACAGCACGAAACCGAGCAGCATCGGCAGCCAGCCGGCCGGCGCGGCGACCATCGTGACCAGGTAACCGACGATCTCGTCCCAGACGATGGCCGGGTGATCGTGCACGCCGAGCCGGGCGGCCGCCCGGTCGCAGAGCCAGACGCCGATGATCGACAGCAGCGCCACCACGCCCAGGTAGACGGGCAGTGGCAGCGGCTGCAGCAGCCACCAGAGCGGCAGCGCGACCAGCGTACCGAACGTTCCCGGAGCCTTCGGTGCCAGTCCCGCGCCGAAGCCGCAGGCGACGAACTGCACCGGGTCGCGCCAGTCGGGTCGGGGTCGTGTCACGCCGAGCCGCCGAAGTGGTCGTAGCCGGCACGGGTCAGCGTGTAGGGACTCCCATCCGGGGCCACGAGGCGCAACCCCGGCTCGGCCTCGACGGTGCCGATCCGGGTCACGTCGACGCCGCAATCGAGCGTCTCGAGTTCCGCGAGACGCGCGGCCGGCAGCGTGAAGCAGAGCTCGTAGTCATCACCGCCGGCGAGCGGGTGCGTCCAGTCGCCCACGTCGGCCAGGCGTCGAAGCGGTGGGCTGAGCGGCAGACGCGCGAGTTCCAGGCTGGCGCCGACGCCGCTCGCCTCGAGAACGTGGCCCAGGTCGGCCGCGAGGCCGTCGGAGAGATCGATCGCGGCCGTCGCGAGGCCACGCAGCGCCAGCCCCGTGGCGACACGCGGCGTCGGGCGGTCGAGGCGTTGCTGCAGGAAATCGGCCTCACCGGCTTGCAGGTCGTCGGGCGGAGCCGCGTCACCCGGCCGCGCGCCCGCCCGGCGCAATGCCAACTCCGGTGGCACGTGGCCGGCCGCCTGCAACGTCAGCGTCAGCGGGCCCCGGGTGGTGTCGCCACCGACCAGCGCGACCTCGTACTCGGACGCGAGTTCGAACAGGCCTCGACAGAAGGACTCGAGCCACGCCTCGTCCGGCTCGGGAAGGGTCAACGCCAGCGTCGCCCAGGCGGGTGACGCGCCCATCGCGGCGAGGTCGCTGAGGCTGACGGCGAGCAGCTTGTGACCGAGCGCCTGCGGATCGCCGTCGGCTCGGAAATGAACGCCGGCGACCAGGGTGTCGATGGTGACCGCCAACGCCTCGCCGGGCGGCGGGGGTGCAAGCAGCGCGGCGTCGTCGCCGACGCCGAGCAGCACATCGCGGTGCCGGTCGTGGCCGGCGAAAAAGCGCTCGATCAGGTCGAATTCCGTGGTGGGCATCGACGCCGGGTCAGGCCGGGCCACCCGACGCCTTCTGTTCCACGGCACGCAACTGGTGTGCGAGTCGGTCGAGCACGCCGTTGACGAAGCGGTGGCCCTGCTCGGCACCGAAGCGCTTGGCCAGCTCCACCCCCTCGTTGATGACCACCCGGTACGGCACCTCGGGCCGGTGGGCGAGCTCGAAGGCGCCGACGCGCAGGATGGCCCGCTCGACCGGATCGACCTGGGTCATCGGCCGATCCAGCAGCGGGGCGATCAGGTCGTCGATCTCGTCGAGGCCCTTGAGCACGCCGCGCAGCAGCTCGCTGAAGTACTCGCGCTGCGCCTCGCCCGGCTGCTGCTCGTCGCAGAACTGGGCGATGATGTCGCCGATGTCCTGGCCGGCCAGCTGCCACTGGTAGAGCGCCTGCACCGCGAGGCGCCTCGCCGGTGTGCGCGCGTTGCCCATTCAGCCGATCTGGCGCAGCAGGTTGACCATCTCGATGGCCGACAGCGCCGCCTCGGCACCCTTGTTGCCGGCCTTGGTGCCGGCACGCTCGATCGCCTGCTCGATGGTGTCGACGGTCAGCACGCCGAACGCGACCGGCAGGCCGTGCTGCAGCGAGACCTGTGCGAGGCCCTTGGTGCACTCGCCGGCGACGTACTCGAAGTGCGGCGTGCCGCCGCGGATCACCGCGCCAAGCGCGACGATGGCGTCGAAGCCGCCCTTCGCAGCGACCTTCTGCACCACCAGCGGGATCTCGAAGGCACCGGGTGCGCGGAACACCTGGATGTCGGCCGCGTCGGCGCCGTGGCGACGCAGCGCGTCGATCGCGCCGGCCTCGAGGCTGTCGGCGACGAAACTGTTGAAGCGGCCGACGACCAGCGCGAAACGCGCCTTGTGCGCGGTCAGCTGGCCCTCGGTGGTCTTGATCTCGTGGCTCATCTCGGTCCCCAGTTCGTTCGTTACTGTTTTGAATGCGCTCAGCTGACGTACTCGACCACCTCGAGGTCGAAGCCCGGCAGCGCGTGGATCTTCTTCGGCGCGGAGAGTACGCGCATCTTGCGCACGCCGAGGTCGTTGAGGATCTGCGCGCCGATGCCGTAGGTGCGCAGGTCGCTCGGTGCGGCCTGCTTCGGCAGCGCGACGCCCTTGTCCTCGAGCTGGTAGTTGCGGATGCGTCGCAGCAGCTCCTGGTGGTCGCTGCGCGCACGCAGCAGCACCAGCACGCCGCTCGGCTCGGCGGCGATGCGCTGCAGGGCATCGCGCAACGGCCAGCCGCAGTCCTCCTTGAGCGGCAGGAACATGTCGCACAGGTCGTTCTGCAGGTGCACGCGCACCAGCGGCGGCTGCTCGGGGTCGACGACCCCCTTGACCAGCGCCAGGTGCACCTCGTCGGCGACCACGTCCTGGTAGGCGATCAGGTGGAAGGTGCCGTACTCGGTCGGCAGGCTGCACTCGGCGAGGCGCTCGACGCTCTTCTCGTTGGCGGTGCGGTAGTGGATCAGGTCGGCGACGGTGCCGATCTTCAGACCGTGCTGCTCGGCAAACTTCTCGAGGTCGGCACGCCGCGCCATGGTGCCGTCGTCGTTGAGGATCTCGACGATCACCCCGGCCGGCTCGAAGCCCGCCAGGCGCGCCAGGTCGCAGCCCGCCTCGGTATGACCGGCGCGTGCCAGCACACCGCCCGGCTGCGCCATCAGCGGGAAGATGTGCCCCGGCTGCACCAGGTGCTCCGGACGCGCGTCGGGCGCCACCGCGGCCTCGATGGTCCGTGCGCGGTCGGCGGCGGAGATGCCGGTCGTCACCCCGTCGGCGGCCTCGATCGAGATCGTGAAGTTGGTCGAGTGGGCCGCCTCGTTGCGGCTCACCATCAGCGGCAGCCGCAGCTGCTCGCAGCGATCGCGGGTCAGCGTCAGGCAGATCAGGCCGCGTCCGAAGCGCGCCATGAAGTTGATGTCCTCGGCGCGCACCTTGGCCGCGGCCATCACGAGGTCGCCCTCGTTCTCGCGGTCCTCGTCGTCCATGATCACGACCATCTTGCCGGCGCGGATGTCGGCGATGATCTCCTCGGTGGTGTTCAGCGGCATGTCGGATTCCCGGTGATCAGTGGCGCGCGGCGAGCCCCTGCGCGGCAAGCCATTCGGCGGTCATGCCGCCCGTGAGCGGCAGCGCGGCCCGTTCACCGAGCAGCAGCCGTTCGAGGTGGCGGGCGACCAGGTCGACCTCGAGGTTGACCTGGCGACCCGGACGCACGTCGGCCAGCGTGGTGCCGGCCAGTGTGTGCGGCACGATGTTGAGTTCGAACTCGGCGCCGTCGACGGCGTTGACCGTCAGGCTGATGCCGTCGACGCAGATCGAGCCCTTGGTGGCGACGTAGCGCGCCAGGTCGTCCGGTGCACGCACGCGCAGGCGCACCGAGCGCGCGTCGGCCTCGCGCGCGACGATCTCGCCGACACCGTCGACGTGACCGCTGACCAGGTGGCCGCCGAGGCGGGTGGTCGGAGTCAGCGCCAGCTCGAGGTTGACCGCATCACCGACCCGCAGCGACCCGAGTGTCGAGCAGGCGACACTCTCGCGTGAGACGTCGGCCCAGTAGCCGTCGCGCCCAAGCTCGGTGACGGTCAGGCAGACGCCGTTGGTGGCGATGCTGTCGCCGAGGGCGACGGCGGCGAGGTCGAGGTCGCCGGCGACCACGCGCAGCCGCAGGTCGCCGCCCCTCGGCTGCAACGCCGCGACGCGGCCGACCGCCTGGATGATCCCGGTGAACATCCCTACGAGTCTCCCGATTCGTCCGAGGGGTTGCAAGGGGCGGGCCTGGCGATGATGCGCAGATCGCGGCCGATGCGCCGCACGTCGCTGATCTCCAGCTCGCGCCGTTCGGCCATCGAGGCGAGTGCCGGCAGGCGCAGCAGCGGCCGCGCGGCGTCGCCGAGCAGCGTCGGTGCCATGTAGAGGCGCAGCTCGTCGACCAGGTCGGCGGCGAGCAGCGCGCCGGCCAGCGTCGCGCCGGCCTCGACCAGCACCTCGTTGACCTCGCGCCGGGCCAGCAGCTCGAGCACCGCGACCAGGTCCAGTCCCGCCGGTTCACCCGGCACCCTGGCCACCTCGGCACCGGCCGTTTCCAGCGCCCCGGCCATGGCGGGCTTGTCGACCGCGGTCAGCACCAGCACGCGGCCCGGCGCCTGGAGCAGCCGCGCGTCGGCCGGTGTCCCCAGCCCGGGGTCGAGCACCACGCGCAACGGCGCATGCAGCGCGTGATCGAAATGCCCGGGGAGATCGTCGGCCTCCAGGCGCACGGTCAACGCCGGGTCGTCGGTGCGCTGCGTGCCGGCACCGGTCAGGATGGCGCAGCTCCTGGCACGCAGGCGGTGGACGTCGCGGCGTGCGGCGGCCGAGGTGATCCAGCGGCTCTCGCCCGACTCCAGCGCGGTGCGCCCGTCGAGGCTCTGCGCCAGCTTGACCGTGACCCACGGCCGTCCTTCGCGCATGCGCTTGACGAAGCCGGGATTGAGCGCCTCGGCCTCGGCGGCGAGCAGCCCGTGCACGGTGGCGATGCCGGCCGCGTCGAGACGCGCCAGCCCCTGGCCGGCGACGCGCGGGTTGGGATCGACGTGCGCGGCGACCACGCGTGCCACGCGCGCGGCGATCAGCGCGTCGGTGCACGGCGGGGTGCGCCCCTGGTGGGCGCACGGCTCGAGGGTGACGTAGGCGGTCGCGCCGCGCGCATCGTCGCCGGCGGCATCGAGCGCGTGGATCTCGGCGTGCGGGCCACCGGCGTGCAGGTGCGCCCCCTCGCCGACGACCTCGCCGTCGCGCACCAGCACGCAGCCGACGCGCGGGTTGGGACGCGTGGTGTACAGACCGGTGCGTGCGAGGCGCACGGCGCGCGCCATCCAGCGGTGATCGGCGGCGTCGAAGCGGGTTCCGGCGTGCGCCTCAGCCACGCCGGCGTCCGCCGTCGCCCTTGGCGTCGGGCAGCAGGGTCATCTGCTGGCGGCGCATCTCGGCGCTCGGCGCCTGCTCCAGGCGGTCGATCTCCTCGCGGAACGCGTTGACGTCCTGGAAGCTGCGGTAGACCGATGCGAAGCGCACGTACGCGACCTCGTCGAGTTCACGCAGCTCGTCCATGACCCGCTCACCGATGTCGCGCGTGGCGATCTCGCGCTCGCCGCTGGCGCGCAGGCCGTGCAGGATGTGGCCGATCGCCTGCTCGACCGCCTCGGTGTCGACCGGCCGCTTCTCCAGCGCCCGCAGGATGCCGCCACGCAGCTTGACCTCGTCGAAAGGCACCCGGCTGCCGTCGCGCTTGACCACGCGCGGCATCACCAGCTCGGCGGTCTCGAAGGTGGTGAAACGCTCGTTGCAGCCGAGGCACTCGCGGCGCCGGCGCACGTGGGCACCCTCGCCGGCCAGGCGCGAGTCGATCACCTTGGTGTCTGCGGCGCCGCAGAACGGGCAGTGCATCGGCCGGCCGCGCGTCCCGTCAGGCGTAGACGGGGTAGCGTGCGCAGATCGCCAGCGCCTTGTCGCGCACCGCGGCGATCACCGCTTCGTCACCGCGGCTGTCGATGACGTCGCACATCCAGCCGGTCAGCTCGCGCGCGTCGTCCGCGCCGAAGCCGCGCGTGGTGATCGCCGGGGTGCCGACGCGGATGCCGCTGGTGATGAACGGCGATTGCGGGTCGTTCGGTACGGCGTTCATGTTGACGGTGATGTTGGCGCTGCCGAGCCAGGCGTCGACGTCCTTGCCGGTCAGGCCGGCCTCGATGAAGCTGACCAGGAACAGGTGGTTGTCGGTGCCGCCGGAGACCACGTCGTAGCCGCGCGCCATGAACACCTCGGCCATCGCCTGGGCGTTGACGACCACCTGGCCCTGGTAGGCCTTGAAGTCGTCGCCCATCGCCTCCAGGAAGGCCACCGCCTTGGCGGCGATCACGTGCATCAGCGGTCCACCCTGGGTGCCGGGGAAGACCAGCGAGTTGAGCTTCTTCTCGATCTCGGGGTTGGCGCGGGCGAGGATGATGCCCCCGCGCGGACCACGCAGCGTCTTGTGTGTGGTGGAGGTGGTGACGTCGGCGATCGCCACCGGGCTCGGGTAGTGGCCGGTCGCGATCAGCCCGGCGACGTGCGCCATGTCGACCAGCAGGAAGGCGCCGACCTCGTCGGCGATGTTACGGAAGCGCTGCCAGTCGACCACCCGCGAGTAGGCGGAGAAGCCGGCGACGATCATCTTTGGCCGGTGCTCGCGCGCGAGCGCCTCGACCTGGTCGTAGTCGATCTCGCCGGTCGCCGGGTCGAGGCCGTACTGCACGGCGTTGTAGATCTTGCCCGAGAAGTTCGGCTTGGCGCCGTGGGTCAGGTGGCCGCCATGGGCGAGGCTCATGCCGAGCACGGTGTCGCCCGGCTGGCATAGCGCCATGTAGACCGCGGCGTTGGCCTGCGAGCCGGAATGCGGCTGGACGTTGGCGTAGTCGGCCCCGAACAGCGTCTTGACCCGCTCGAGCGCGAGGCGCTCGGCGACGTCGACGTACTCGCAGCCGCCGTAGTAACGCTTGCCCGGGTAGCCCTCGGCGTACTTGTTGGTCAGCACCGAGCCCTGCGCCTCCATGACCCGTGGGCTGGCGTAGTTCTCCGAGGCGATCAGCTCGATGTGCTCTTCCTGGCGCCGCCGCTCGTTGTCGATGGCGGCCTGCAACTCGTCGTCGTAGCCGGCGATACTTAGGTTGTTGGCGAACATCCGCTGCCCCTGTGTGAAGGTGTGGGGAAAGCAGTGGATTCTAGCGCAGCACGGCCCGCGCCCCAACGACCTGGGTCAGTCGTGCGTCGCTGAATCGGCCCCGGCCTCGTTGTTGCCCCAGCGGTAGACCGCCTCGACCTGGTTGCCGCTGCCGGTGTACTCGAGGTGCTCGCAGATCGACTTGAGCAGTGGGATGCCGCGACCGAAGAAGCTGACGTTCTCCTCGAGCGGCGCGAAGACCCGCGAGTGATCGAAGCCGGGGCCGTCGTCGACGACGGTGAAGCGCAGGCTGCCCCCCTTCCCGTCGGGCTCGTGATCGAGGCTGATGCGCACCCGGCCGTGGTCGAGTTCGGCGAGGCGCTGCTTGCGCAGTTCGTAGTAGCGCACGAAGCCCTCCGGGGTCTGCTTCAGCGCCGAGTCGAGGCCGAGCAAGCCGTGATCGAGGGCGTTGCTGAACAGCTCCATCAGCACCGCGTAGAGCTGCTCGCGGTGCTCCTGCAGCCCCTGCAGGTCCATCAGCAGGTGCATGACCAGCGGCAGCGGGTCGACGCTGCGCAGCGTGTCGGGCACCAGCTCGATGGAGATCGACCAGCGCATCGGGGCACGTGGGTGGAACGCGCGCGGCGCCTCGCTGCTGCGGGCCTGCGCCCATGCCGGGTCGCAGGTGATCTCGACCAGCGACAGGTCGTCGCCCAGCGCGCCCTCGCCGACGAAGTCGCCCAGGGTGCGCAACAGGCCGTCGAACATCGAATCGGGATCGGCCTCGCTGGCGAGTGTCGCGACCAGCCGCTCGAGGCCGAACATCTCGCCCTCCGGGTTGTGCGCCTCGATGAAACCGTCGGAGAAGGCGACGATGCGATCGCCGGCCTCGACCTCGACCACGCGCACCGCGCGGTCGAGCTGCTCGTTCTCGATCACGCCGAGCGGCAGGTGATCCGAGGGCAGGGACTCGACGCGGCCGTCGACGCGCCGGATCGCCACGTCGGGGATGCCGCCGTTCCAGATCGTCAGCTTGGTGTGGTTGGCGTCGAGCTCGAGCAACACCGCGGCGAAGAAGACGTCGGTCGGCAGGATCACGCGCAGCTTGTCGTTGATGGTGGCGAGGATGTCGCCGATCGAGAAGCCCTTGTCGGTCATGCCGTAGAAGATGTCGGCCACCGGCACGGTGCCGATTGCCGCGCTGAGCCCATGGCCCGTGAAGTCGCCCAGCATCACGTGCAGACCGCCCGACGGCTTGCGCGCGGCGAGCAGCATGTCGCCGTTGAAGATCGCCATCGGCGACAGCAGGTACTTGATCTGGGACGCGTCGAGGCTGCCGCTGTGGACGATCTTGGCGAGCACCTTCTCGGCGACCTGGTGCTCCTGCAGCAGGCGGCGCTGGTGACCGGCGAGCTCGTCGCGCTGCTGGCGCAGCGTGACGTGGAGCCTGCGCACGCGCTCGAGGGCGTCGATCTTGGCCTTGAGGATGACGCGGCTGTAAGGCTTGGTCAGGAAGTCGTCACCGCCGACCGCGACGCAGCGCGCCAGGGCCGCCTCGTCGCTCAGCGCGGTCAGGAAGATCACCGGCACGAAGGCATCGCCGGCCAGCGCCTTGATCTCGCGGGTCGCCTCGTAGCCGTCGAGGACCGGCATCATGACGTCCATCAGCACCAGGTCGGGCTGCCACTCGGTGAACCTGGCGACCGCCTCACGGCCGTCCTCTGCGACCTCGACGGCGTACCCCTCCTTGGCAAGAATCGCCCTCAGGATCAGTCGGTTGACGTGATCGTCGTCGGCGATCAGGACGCGTGTAGCCCCCACGCTGGAAGGCGTGTCGGGGTTGGGTTGCGGAGTGTTGCCGTCGGCCATCCGTTGCCGCTCCAGCCGGAGACGGGTCGCCGGGGGGCGCCCCGGCTGCTCAGGCGACCTTGAAAAGCTTGTGGAAGTTGGAAATCGTCAGGATCTTGTTGATCGCCGGGCTGCAGTTGACGATCGAGATGTCGGCGCGATCACCTCCGGCACGCTCACGCAGCAGCAGCAGCATGCCGAGCGCCGAGCTGTCCATGTACTCGGCCTGCGCGAGATCGATGACGTAGCTCGCCTCCTCGTCCTCGGCGTGCTCGAACGCCTGGCGGAACTCCTGGTGCAGGTCGAAATCGAAGCGCCCGCTGATCGTGATGGTCACGACCCGGTCGTCATCGGAACGCTGGATGGTCAGTGGCATGAACCGCCCCTTGTGCCTGTCACCCGGGACGCCCCAGGGTGCCATCGGCTGAGATCTTTGTTAATTCCCGCGGGAACGTCTGGGTCATCACGGGCAGCGGGATTGTTCCAGTTTCACGGCCATAATTCAATCGGCCCGATTGCCCACGCGGCATGACGCTACCGTGGCCAGTCCCTATAATAGCCGACTTTCCCGCTCCCGGATTCGAGCCCGATGGCCCAGTATATCTACACCATGAATCGGGTCGGCAAGATCGTGCCGCCCAAGCGCCAGATCCTTGCCGACATCTCGCTGTCGTTCTACCCGGGGGCGAAGATCGGCGTGCTCGGCCTCAACGGCGCCGGCAAGTCGACGCTGCTGCGCATCATGGCCGGGGTCGACACCGAGATCGAGGGTGAGGCGCGGCCGCAGGCGGGCATCCGCGTCGGCTACCTGCCGCAGGAGCCGCAGCTCGACGCGACCAAGGACGTGCGCGGCAACGTCGAGGAGGCGGTCGCCGACGTCAAGGAGGCGATGGACAAACTCGAGGCGATCTACGCCGCCTACGCCGAACCCGACGCCGACTTCGACAAGCTCGCCGCCGAGCAGGCCAAGCTCGAGGCGGTGCTGCAGGCCAGCGACGGCCACGAGCTCGAGCGTCACCTCGAGGTTGCCGCCGACGCGCTGCGCCTGCCGCCGTGGGATGCCGACGTGACCAAACTCTCGGGCGGCGAGCGACGCCGCGTCGCGCTCTGCCGCCTGCTGCTCAGCAAGCCGGACATGATCCTGCTCGACGAGCCGACCAACCATCTCGACGCCGAGTCGGTGGCCTGGCTCGAGCGCTTCCTCGCCGAGTACAGCGGCACCGTGATCGCGGTGACCCACGACCGCTACTTCCTCGACAACGTCGCCGGCTGGATCCTCGAACTCGACCGCGGCCGCGGCATCCCGTGGGAGGGCAACTACTCCTCGTGGCTCGAGCAGAAGGAGCAGCGCCTGGCCCAGGAGGCGCGCGAGGAGGCGGCCCACCAGCGCACCATCAAGCACGAACTCGAATGGGTGCGCAGCAATCCCAAGGGGCGCCACGCCAAGAGCAAGGCGCGCGTGGCGCGCTTCGAGGAGCTGAACTCACGCGAGTTCCAGGAACGCAACGAGACCAACGAGATCTACATCCCACCCGGCCCGCGTCTCGGCGAGTTGGTGATCGAGGCCGACGGCCTGCGCAAGGGCTTCGGTGACCGGCTGCTGCTCGACGGCCTGTCGTTCTCCCTGCCGCGCGGTGGCATCGTCGGCGTGATCGGGCCGAACGGCGCCGGCAAGACCACGCTGTTCCGCCTGCTGACCGGCCAGGAGCAGGTGGATGCCGGCACGCTGCGCGTCGGCGAGACCGTCGAGCTCGGCTACGTCGACCAGAGCCGCGACCACCTCGACGACAAGAAGACCGTTTGGGAGGAGATTTCCGGCGGCCATGACATCATCAGCGTGGACCGCTACGAGATCCCTTCGCGCGCCTATGTTGGGCGCTTCAACTTCAAGGGCTCCGAACAGCAGAAGCGGGTCGGCGACCTCTCCGGCGGTGAGCGTAACCGCGTGCACCTGGCCAAGCTGCTCAAGAGCGGCGGCAACGTGCTGCTGCTCGACGAGCCGACCAACGACCTCGACGTCGAGACGCTGCGCGCGCTCGAGGAGGCGCTGCTGGCGTTCCCCGGCTGCGTGGTGGTGATCTCCCATGACCGCTGGTTCCTGGATCGCATCGCGACCCACATCCTCGCCTTCGAGGGCGACAGCCAGGTGACCTGGTTCGAGGGCAACTACGCCGACTACGAGGCCGACCGCCACCGGCGCCTCGGCACCGACGCCGACCAGCCGCACCGCATCAAGTACAAGCGGCTGGTCGCCTGACCATGGCCGACACCGACCGCCTGCTGGCCCGCGCCGAGACCCTGCTCGCGCGCTTCGAGGAGCTCCTGCCGGGTGCCGGTGAGCCGGCCGACTGGAGCGCCATCGCCTACCGCTGGCGTCGCCGCTACGGCCGCGGCCGCCTCGAACCGGTGCCCCACCCGCACCGCATGCTGGCCTCGGACCTGCTCGGCATCGATCGGCAACTGGCGCTGCTCGACGCCAACACCCGCCAGTTCGTCGCGGGCGCGCCGGCCAACAACGCCCTGCTGTGGGGCTCGCGCGGCACCGGCAAGTCGTCGCTGATCAAGGCGCTGCTGACCGCGCACGCCGACGCCGGCCTGCGCCTGGTGGAGGTGGACAAGCACGACCTGCTCGACCTGCCCGACATCCTCGCCCTGCTCGACGGCCGCCCCGAGCGCTTCCTCCTCTTCTGCGACGACCTGTCGTTCGAGGCCGAGGATCCGAGCTACAAGGCGCTCAAGGCGCTGCTCGACGGCTCGATCAGCGTGCCACCCGACAACGTGCTGATCTACGCCACCTCGAACCGCCGCCACCTGCTGCCCGAGTTCTTCTCGGAGAACCTCGACACCAAGGTGATCGACGACGAGATCCACCCCGGCGAGGCGATCGAGGAGAAGGTCTCGCTGTCCGACCGCTTCGGACTCTGGATCAGCTTCCACCCCTTCGGCCAGGCGCAGTACCTCGAAATCGTGCGCCACTGGCTGGAGCAACTCGGCGCGCGACCCGAGCCGTGGGAGGTCATCGAGGCCGAGGCGCTGCGCTGGGCGCTGGCACGCGGTTCGCGCAGCGGGCGCACCGCGCACCAGTACGCCCGCGACTTCGCCGGACGCCAGGCTCTGGCCGGCGGATAAGACCACCACATGGCCGCCGCGCCGGAGACTCTCGCCCCGCTCGTCGCCGCCGAAAGGCTGGCCAAGCACTTCGGCACACGACCGGTGGTGCGCGAGATCGACTTCGCGATCGCCCCGGGGCAGTGCTTCGGTTTCCTCGGCCCGAACGGGGCCGGCAAGACCACCACGCTGCGCATGCTGCTCGGCCTGTCACCGCCGAGCGGCGGCACCCTGACGGTATTCGGCCAGCCGATGCCGGACGCCGGGCGCACGGTGCGTGCGCGCATGGGGGTGGTGCCGCAGGCCGACAACCTCGACCCCGATTTCACGGTGGTCGAGAACCTGATCACCTACGGCAGCTACTTCGGCCTGGACGAGGCGGTGCTGCGTCCACGCATCCAGGAGCTGCTCGCGTTCGTCGAGCTGACCGACCGCGCGGATACCAAGATCGACACGCTGTCCGGCGGCATGAAGCGGCGCCTGACCATCGCCCGGGCGCTGATCAACGACCCCGAGCTGGTGATCCTCGACGAGCCGACCACCGGCCTCGATCCGCAGGTGCGCCACCTGATCTGGGCGCGGCTGCGTGAGCTGCTCAAGCGCGGCAAGACGCTGATCCTGACCACTCACTACATGGAAGAGGCCGAGCGGCTCTGCGACGAACTGGTGATCATGGACCAGGGCCGCATCCTCGAGCGCGGCGCACCACGCACGCTGGTCGACAAGCACGTCCCGGGCGACGTCGTCGAGGTGCGCCAGCCACCGGCCGGCCTGGCCGAGGAACTCTCCGGCGAGACAGGGCTCGAGCTGGAGCCTGTCGGTGAGTCGCTCTACGCCTACACGCGCGATGCGCATGCACTGATCGAGCGTCTCGATGCCCGCGGCGGCCTGACCTACCTGCACCGCCCGGCAAGCCTCGAGGACGTCTTCCTGCGCCTGACCGGGCGGGAGTTGCACGAGTGACGGCGTCGACGCTGGACTGGCGCCTGCCCCGCCTGCGTACCGGTGCGCTGACCGTCTGCCGACGCAACTGGAACGTCTGGAAGAAGCTGATCTGGGCCGGCCTGCTGATGAACTTCGGCGAGCCGTTCCTGTACCTGCTCGGCCTCGGTTTCGGGCTGGGCGTATTCATCGGCCAGATGGCCGACATGCCCTACCTGACCTTCCTCGCCTCGGGCATCGTCGCCGCGTCGGCGATGCAGACCGCGACCTTCGAGGGCATGTACTCGGTGTTCACGCGCATGGTGCCGCAGCAGAGCTACGACGCCATGCTCGCCACCCCGCTCGAAGTCGATGACATCATCGCCGGCGAGATGCTCTGGTGCGGCTGCAAGGCGCTGATCGCCGGCGTCGCGATCCTGTGCGTGGCCTGGCTGCTAGGCGCGGTTGGCGACTGGCGCGCGCTGCTGGCGATCCCGGTGATCTTCCTCGCCGGGCTCTGCTTCGCCGGCCCGGCGATCGTCATGAGCGCGGTCTCACCCGGCTACGACTTCTTCGCCTACTACCAGACGCTGCTGCTGACGCCGATGTTCATCCTGTGCGGCGTCTTCTACCCGGTCTCGACGCTGCCCGAGGCGATGCAGACGTTCATCCAGGTGCTGCCGCTGACCCACGCCGTGGAACTGATCCGGCCGCTGGTCGCCGGCACCTCGCTAGAGGGCGTGCTGGTGCCGTTGCTGGTACTGGCCGGCTACGCGGTGGTCTTCTTCTACGTCGCGGTGGTGCTGGTGCGGCGGCGGCTGATCGTCTAACCAGGGGGTCAGAGTAAAACAGCCTCGAAACGACTCTGACCCGTTTGCCAGGGGTCAGAGTCACCGAGGCCCAAATTTACTCTGACCCCTACATCGTTACGAACCATCGGTACGCCTCGTGGCGTGAAGCAAGGTCATTGCCGAGACCACGCCAGCAGTCGTGCGGCTTGAGCAGCGGGTCATGGCGGACCCCGGTGTTCCCTCGATGGCTCGACCAGGGATAATCGA
>JAACFL010000053.1 GCA_009937385.1 Gammaproteobacteria bacterium
GCCGTGGTCCGGCGGAGGTCGAGTTGATGCGTACGCTGAAGCGTGCGCTCGACCCGACTGGCATCCTCAATCCGGGCAAGGTGCTGCCGGAGGCCTGACGATCCGGCGTTGGTCCGAACAGGGGTCAGAGTAAGCCTACTCTGACCCCGGCAGGAGGTTCGGAGTGGGGTCAGAGTACGCTTACTCTGACCCCTCGCAGGTGCTCAGGGCTAGCGCAGCCCCTCGGCCGCGAGGCGCTGCTCGACGCGGATCTGCACCGCCTGGCCGACCGACTGCGTCCAGCGCTGCCCGGCCTGCATCGATTCCATCATCACCTGCGGCATCACCGCGAGCGCCTTCTTGCCCGCCGGGCTGCGGTAGAAGGTCAGCATCGCCTCGATTTCGGCAAGCGTGAAGTGTTGGTGGTAGATCGGGTAGATCGCGGTGAACAGCCCACGTTTGCCGGCGAGCCGCGCGTCGAGTACGGCGCGCGCCTCCTGCGCGACGATGGCCAGCGCGCGTGGCGGCATGTTGGGATTGGCAGTGGCAAACATCGCTTGTGCCTGCTTCACGTAGGCGTCACCAAACTGGGTCTGCATGCGGCTGGCGCCGGTGACCTCCATCAGCTGGTCGATGGCGGCCTTCTTTTCCGGGGTCAGCGCTTCCGCCTGGCTGAGTCCGGGAGCGAGCAGGAGCAGCAGGGCTGGGATCAGGTTGCGGTAGGTCATCCGTCGCGTCCTTGAGTCGATTCGGCACATGCTCGCATGCACGGCGGTGCTCGCCCATCTCCCGTTCGCAGTAGACACGCCGACCGCCTGACGGGTCGCTCGGGCCAAAGGGTTGGTGGTTGACGCAGGTCAACCGGCGAACGCCTGTGAAGTCGCCGCGAGGCATAGACTCGAAGGATCCACCCGCAACCTCCCCCGGAGACTCGCTCATGGCCGGACGCTTCGAAAGCATCCTCGACACCATCGGCAACACGCCGGTCGTGCGTATCAACCACCTCGCCCCGGAAGGCGTCGAGCTCTACGTCAAGGCCGAAGCGTTCAACCCGATGGGCTCGGTCAAGGACCGCCTGGCGCTCGGGGTCATCGAGGACGCCGAGCGTCGTGGCGAGCTCAAGCCGGGGCAGACGGTCATCGAGGCGACCTCCGGCAACACCGGCATCGGCCTGGCGATGGTCTGCGCGCAGAAAGGCTACCCGCTGGTGGTGACCATGGCGGAGAACTTCAGCGTCGAGCGACGCCGGCTGATGCGTTTCCTCGGGGCCAAGGTGGTGCTCACGCCCGCCGCCGAGATGGGCAGCGGTATGCTGGCCAAGGCGATCGAACTGGCCGATCAGCATGGCTGGTTCCTGTGCCACCAGTTCGAGAACGAGGCGAACGCCGACATGCACTCGCGCACCACGGCGCCGGAGATCCTCGCGGCGTTCGAGGGCGAGCGACTCGACTTCTGGGTGACCGGCTACGGCACCGGCGGCACGCTCAAGGGCGTCGCGCGGGTGCTCAAGGAGGCGCGACCGGACATCAGGGTCGCCGTCTGCGAGCCCGACAACTCACCGCTGCTCGCCAGTGGGCAAGGGCAACGGCGCAACGACGACGGCACCCCGGCCGAGAGTCACGCCGCGTTCCGCCCGCACCTGATGCAGGGCTGGACGCCCGACTTCATCCCCAAGCTGGTCGGCGACGTGGTCGACCAATCGCTGTTCGACCGGCTGGTGCCGATCAAGGGCGCCGACGCGCTGCAGTGCTCACGCGACCTGGCGCAGAAGGAGGGCATCTTCACCGGTATCAGTGGCGGTGCGACCTTCGCCGGCGCGCTGCAGGTCGCGCGCGAGGCGGAACCGGGCAGCGTGGTCCTGTGCATGCTGCCCGACACCGGCGAGCGCTACCTGAGCACGCCGCTGTTCGAGGACGTGCCGGTCGACATGACCGACGAGGAGATCGAGATCTCCCAATCGACGCCGCGCTTCCGCTTCGACGAAACGGTGTCCGACGACGACGCGGCTCCCACCGATGTGGAAGAGGAGCAGGTCGCCGCCACGCCCGAGGCCGAGGCGTTCGTCGCCGAGACCATCGCCAGCCAGGAGCAGCCGGTGGTGATGTTCGCGCTGGAGTGGTGCGAGTTCTGCTGGTCGGTGCGCAAGCTCTTCGGCAAGCTCGGCATAGATTACCGCTCGGTCGACATCGACTCGGCCGCCTACCAGGAGAACGACTGGGGTGGCCAGGTGCGCGCCGCGCTGATCGACAAGACCGGCATGCCGACCATTCCCCAGGTGTTCGTCGGTGGCAAGTTCATCGGCGGCTGCAGCGAGACCTTCGACGCGTTCAAGGCGGGCACGCTGCAGCAGGATTTCGCCGATGCGGGCGTCGCGACCGCCGATGTCGGGAAACTCGATCCCTACGACCTGCTGCCGAAGTGGCTGCATCCGCGCTGACGCGCGGTTCTCAGCGCAGCCGGGCCGCCTCCTCGTCGAGAAGTTCGGCCATCAGGCGGGTGGCCGGTCCTGCCCCGCGGTTCCGACCCAGCTCAAGGCGTGGTTCGACCACGTCACCCGCGCCGGAACGACCTTCCAGTACACCGAGCAGGGTCCCGAGGGGCTGCTCGAGGGCAAGCGCGCGGTGGTCTTCACCAGCCGTGGTGGCTACCACCGGGATGCCGCGAGCGATGCCGTCGCGCCGTTCCTGCGCGCGGTGCTCGGCCTGATCGGCATCGACGAGGTCGAGATTGTCTACGCGGAGGGGCTCGCGATGGGCGAGGCGCCCCGCGAGAGCGCCATGGACGAGGCTGCACGGGAGGTCGGGTGCCTCGCCACGGCCCTGCCCAGGGTGGCGTAGCACCGACGCTTAGCTCGGGTCACGGCGGGAGGACCCTCGCGGTCCGCCCGCCGTCGTTGTTTGCGTCGTGTCGATCCGGGCCACCCTTGCGGCACGTTCTGGCGTAGAATCCGCACTCCGTTCCCGTACGGCATACCAAGGCTCCTGCCGCCCCGGGTACCCATCCAGACCCAGGCCCGGTGATGTCCGACACTCCCATTCCCCCGTTCGCCGATTTCGGCCTCGCGCCGGCCGTGCTGCAGGCCGTGACCGAGGTCGGCTACGAGAATCCTTCACCCATCCAGGCCGAGGCGATCCCACCGCTGCTGCTGGGGCGTGATCTGCTCGGCCAGGCGCAGACCGGCACCGGCAAGACCGCGGCGTTCGCGTTGCCGCTGCTCAGCCGCCTGGACCTGGCCGTGCGTGCACCGCAGATGCTGGTGCTCACGCCGACCCGCGAGCTGGCGATCCAGGTCGCCGAGGCGTTGCAGACCTACGCGCGCCACATGAAGGGCTTCCACGTGCTGCCGATCTACGGCGGTCAGGCGATCGGCCTGCAGCTGCGCCAGCTCGAGCGCGGCGCGCACGTGATCGTCGGCACCCCGGGCCGGGTCATCGACCACCTCAAGCGCCGCACACTGCGACTCGACCGCCTCACCAGCGTGGTGCTCGACGAGGCCGACGAGATGCTGCGCATGGGCTTCATCGACGACGTCGAGGAGATCCTCGAGGCCACACCGGACAAGCGCCAGGTGGCGCTCTTCTCGGCGACCATGCCGCCGGCGATCGCACGGGTGGCGAACAAACACCTCAACGACCCGGTCGAGATCCGCATCGCGTCCAAGACCGCCACGGTCGCGACCGTCGAGCAGCGCTTCTGGCCGGTCAGCGGGCTGCACAAGCTCGACGCCCTGACCCGCATCCTCGAGGTCGAGGCGTTCGACGGCATGCTGATCTTCGTGCGCACCAAGCAGGCGACCGAGGAGCTCGCCACGCGGCTCGAGGCGCGCGGTTACGCGGCCACCGCGCTGAACGGTGACATGCCGCAGCCACTGCGCGAACGTACCGTCGAGCGCCTGCGCAGCGGGGCGCTCGACATCGTGGTCGCCACCGACGTCGCCGCGCGCGGCCTCGACGTCGAGCGCATCACCCACGTGATCAACTACGACATCCCGTACGACCCCGAGGCCTACGTGCACCGCATCGGCCGCACCGGTCGCGCCGGCCGCACCGGCCAGGCGATCCTGTTCGTCGCCCCACGCGAACGGCGCATGCTGCGCATCATCGAGCAGGCGACGCGCCAGCAGATCACCCCGATGCGCCTGCCAACCCGCGAGGACGTCACCGACCGGCGCGTCGCGCGCTTCAAGACGCTGCTCGACGAGACCCTCGAGGTCCAGGAACTCGATTTCTTCCGCAAGGTGGTCGAGGGCTACCGCGAGGAACGCGGCACCGACATCGAGGTGGTCGCCGCGGCGCTGGCGTTCCTGGTGCAGCGCGAGCGTCCGCTCGAGCCCGTGGCCGAGTCGCAACCGGCCGGACGGGGCGCCCGCCCGGAACGCGCCAGCCGACCTGAACGAATCGAGCGCTCCGAACGCGCACCGCGCGAGCGGGATGCACCCCAACGCGATCGACCCGAACGGCGACCGCCCCGGGATGACAACCGGGGGCAGGCCGAGCCAGGCTGGGTGCGTTACCGCATCGAGGTGGGCCGCGACCACGGGGTGCAGCCGAAGAACATCGTCGGTGCGATCGCCAACGAGGCCGAGCTCGACAGTCGCAATATCGGCGAGATCAAGCTCTACGACGGCTACAGCACGGTCGAACTCCCCGAGGGGATGCCCAAGGAGATCTTCAGGCACCTGCAGGCGGTGTGGATCTGTGGACGCCAGCTCCTGATCAGCATCGACGGACGCCCGGAAACGATGGCCGCGCGCAAGAAGGTCAAGACGATGCCAGGGAAGGGAAAGAAACCGCGCCTGGCCATCGGCAAGGGCAAGGGTGCCAAGAGCGAGCGCAAGACGGTGCGCAAGAGCGCGCCGATGGGCAAGGCGAAGCACCGGCCGAAATAAACGAGCGCGCCCCGTGGCGCGCGCGACATTGCTCAGGTTTCACCGAAGTAGGCGCGTCGCACGTACTCGGCAAGCAACTCGAACTCGTTCTCGACCCGCTCCAGCACGCGCGCCTCGGCACCGCATCCCTCGCACTGCCAGAGCGTCTCGTCGCGACCCGACGGGCGGCGCTTGGTCACCGGCCTATGGTAGGTGGCGGTGCCGCAGGTGGTGCAGATCCCCGGTCGGAAGTAGTTGACGTCCCTGTGCTCGTAGGTTGGCATCCCTTGCCCTCGTCACAATTCGATCTGAGGTGAGTCTAGTCCAGCTGCGGCGGTCGCGGTCCATCGCGCCGTGGGCGGCGCTCCTGCAACCATTTCCAACCGCAGGAGCGGCCACCTGGCCGCGATCAACCGGCTCCGCCGAGCACGCACGACTGCCGGAACCGTCCGACGCGGCTAGAATGCGCCCTCGCCAACCCGACCCGGAATCCCCATGAGCGACTCCCAGCCGACACGCGCCGACTACCGCTACTTCCAGCCGATCACCACGCGCTGGATGGACAACGACCTCTACGGCCACGTCAACAACGTCACCTACTACAGCTACTTCGACACCGTCGCGAACCATTTCCTGATCCACGAGGGCGGGCTCGACATCGTCAATGCGCCGGTGATCGGGGTCGTGGTCAGTTCCAACTGCCAGTACCGCAAGTCGGTCGCTTACCCCCAGCGGCTCGACGCCGGATTGCGCGCCGACCGTCTCGGTAGCAGCTCGGTCACCTACGGCATCGCGATCTTCGCCGAGGGCGAGGCCGAGGTGAGCGCCTTCGGCCAGTTCGTGCATGTTTTCGTCGATCGACAGAGCAACCGCCCGGTGCCGATACCCGCCCAAATCCGGGGCGCGCTGGAGCAGATCACCGCCGTGTCAGGCTGAATTCCGGTCGCCATGTGTCGGCGGCCTTGCCCGTCGAGGGTGCTGCGACCGACGCTAAATTGTTGACTACACTGGTTGGTTATGACCTGCAAGGTGCCATTGACGCATGCGTCAATCGATTCGTCACCCGTGCGTAAGTTGCTATTTACGCTTGCGAAACCTCAGCGCCATTTATAGCCTTCATAAAAATATCTGACTTGAAAGCTGGGGCGGACACGGGCTTAATTTTGCGCCGCACTATTCCCAATGGGATAGGTTCGAAGCATTCTGACCCTCGCCGGATCCCGGTCCGGCAGACGATGAAACAGAGGAGCACGTCATGCTGATCGGCATCCCGAAAGAGATCGAGGAAGGCGAGCGCCGGGTCGCGCTGACCCCGGAATCGGCCGGTCACCTGGTCGAGCTCGGCTTCGACCTCGAGATCGAGCGCGGCGCCGGTGCGGCGGCGAACTTCGACGACCAGGAGTACGAGAAGTCCGGCGTCACGCTGGTCGACGATCCGCGCCACCTGTGGCGCACTGCCGACATCATCATGAAGGTGCGTCCACCGCAGCCGCACCCCGAGCTGGGCTTCAACGGCATCGAGCTGCTCAAGCCGGGCCAGACGCTGATCAGCACCATCTATCCGAAGCAGAACCCGCGCATGCTCGAGCGGCTCGCCGAGCGCGGTGTCTCGGCGATCGCGCTCGACGCGGTGCCACGCATCTCGCGCGCGCAGAAGATGGACGTGCTGAGCTCGATGGCCAACATCGCCGGCTACCGCGCGGTGGTCGAGGCCGCGCAGCATTTCGGGCGCTTCTTCACCGGGCAGGTGACCGCGGCCGGGCGTATCCCGCCGGCCAAGGTGCTGGTGATCGGCGCCGGCGTCGCCGGGCTCGCCGCGATCGGCGCAGCCAAGAGCATGGGCGCCATCGTGCGCGCGTTCGACACCCGGCCCGAGGTCAAGGAGCAGGTCGAGAGCTTGAATGCAGAATTCCTGATGCTCGAGTTCGACGACGAGGACGGCAGCGGCGAAGGCGGCTATGCCAAGACGATGAGCCCGGAGTTCATCAAGGCGGAGATGGACCTGTTCGCCGCGCAGGCGGCCGAGGTCGACATCATCATCACCACCGCTTTGATCCCGGGCAAGCCGGCGCCGGAACTGATCACCGAGCGCATGGTGGTCAACATGAAGCCCGGCAGCGTGATCGTCGACCTCGCGGCCGAGGCGGGCGGCAACTGCAAGCTGACCGAGCGCAACCGGGTGGTCGAGCACCACGGTGTGACCATCATCGGCTACACCGACCTGCCGAGCCGGCTGTCGAACCAGTCGAGCCAGCTCTTCGCGACCAACCTGCGTCACCTGCTCGCCGAACTGACACCCAACAAGGACGGGCAGATCGTCATCGACATGGACGACGAGGTGATCCGTGGCTGCACCGTGGTCAGGGAGGGCGAGATCACCTGGCCGCCGCCGGCACCGCGCATCTCGTTGGCGCCGAGCGAGGACATCGACAAGGAAGCGGTTCAGGACCTGTCGGCCAAGGAGGAGAAGCCGGCCCACCCGCTGGCCTTCCTGGTGCCGCTCGCCCTTGCGGGCATCGCGCTGTTCGGACTCGGCCTGGTTGCTCCGCCGGCGTTCATGGGTCACCTGACGGTGTTCGTGCTCGCCTGCTTCATCGGCTACATGGTCATCTGGGGGGTCTCGCATTCGCTGCACACGCCGCTGATGAGCGTGACCAACGCGATCAGCTCGATCATCGTCATCGGCGCACTGATCCAGGTCTCGACCGACAACACCGTAGGCATGCTGCTGGCGGGGCTCGCGATCTTCATCACCGCGATCAACATCGTCGGCGGCTTCGCCGTCACCCAGCGCATGCTGCGCATGTTCCGCAAGTGAGGGCACGGTCATGAATCCAGGCATCATCGCCGTCGCCTACCTCGGGGCGAGCGCGCTGTTCATCCTTGCCCTCGGCGGACTCAGCCACCAGGAGACCGCGCGGCGCGGCAACTGGTACGGCATCGCCGGCATGGCGCTGGCGCTGGTCGTCACGATCGTCGGCATCGTCACGGCCAATTACGTCTTGCTGATCGTCGCGCTGGTGCTCGGCGGGGCGCTCGGTTACTACCTCGCGCAGAAGGTCGAGATGACCCAGATGCCCGAGCTGGTGGCGATCCTGCACTCCCTGGTCGGCCTGGCCGCGGTACTGGTCGGCTTCGCCAACGCGGTCGAGCACAGCCCGGCGTACGTGGGCATCGAGAAGACCATCCACGACGTCGAGACCTACATCGGCATCCTGATCGGGGCGCTGACCTTCTCCGGCTCGGTCGTGGCCTACCTCAAGCTCAGCGCGAAGGTCGGCGGCAAGCCGATCAAGTTCCCGGGCCGTCACCTGTTCAACCTCGGCCTGCTGCTGCTGGCGATCTGGTTCGGTGCGGCCTACGTCGAGGCCTCGGCGCAGGGCGCGGGCATGACCGAGCTGGTGGCCATGACGGTCATCGCGCTGGTGTTCGGCGTGCACATGGTCATCGCCATCGGCGGCGCCGACATGCCGGTCGTGGTCTCGATGCTGAACTCCTACTCGGGATGGGCGGCCGCGGCGATGGGCTTCATGCTCGGCAACGACCTGCTGATCGTGGTCGGCGCGCTGGTCGGCAGCTCCGGCGCGATCCTCAGCTACATCATGTGCAAGGCGATGAACCGCAAGTTCCTGAACGTGATCTTCGGTGGCATCGGCAGCAGTTCGGGCGGTGGGGCCGCGGCCGGCGCGGCGGGCGACGAGGCCGACATCAAGCCGATCGAGGCCGACGAGGTGGCCGATCTGCTCAAGGGCGCGAAGGAGGTGATGATCCTGCCCGGCTACGGCATGGCGGTCGCGCAGGCGCAGCACGTCGTGCGCGAGATCACCGAGAAGCTGCGTGGCAAGAACATCAATGTCCGCTTCGGCATCCACCCGGTGGCCGGACGCATGCCGGGGCACATGAACGTGCTGCTGGCCGAGGCGAACCTGCCCTACGACATCGTCTTCGACATGGACGAGGTCAACGAGGAGTTCCCGAACGTCGACGTGTCGATCGTCATCGGCGCCAACGACATCGTCAACCCGGCCGCGCAGGAGGTGCCCGACAGCCCGATCGCCGGCATGCCGGTGCTCACCCCGTGGCTCGGCAAGACCACCATCGTCCTCAAGCGCTCGATGGCGACCGGTTACGCCGGCGTCGACAATCCGCTGTTCTACAAGGACAACACACGGATGCTGTTCGGCGACGCCAAGGTTCGCCTGAGCGAGGTGCTGCAGAAGCTCTGAGACGATCGCCCGCTCGCCGGGGCGTCGGCTATACTCCGCCGCCGTCCCGGTCCTGAACGGCCGAACCCGGCCAGGAGTCTGTTCCATGCCCGATCCCGGCTTGCGCGCACGCGTCGGTGCGTGGGTCACCTCGCCCGGCGTGCAGCGCTTCATCATCGCCCTGATCGTCGTCAACGCGGTCACCCTCGGCCTCGAGACCTCGAGCGTGGTGATGGCGGACTACGGTGACCTGCTGCACGTCGCCGACCGCGCGATCCTCACGGTGTTCGTCGCCGAGATCGCGGCCAAGCTGTTCGCCTTCGGTTGGCGCTTCTTCCGCGACCCTTGGAATGTCTTCGACTTCCTGGTCGTCGGTATCGCGCTCGTGCCGGCCTCCGGGCCGCTCGCGGTGTTGCGGACGCTGCGCGTGCTGCGTGTCCTGCGCCTGGTGTCGACCGTGCCGAGGCTGCGCATGGTCATCGAGGCGTTGCTGCACGCGATCCCCGGTATCGGCGCGATCGCCGGGCTGCTGCTTCTGATCTTCTACGTCGGCGCGGTGATGGCGACGAGCCTGTTCGCCGCAGACTTTCCCGACTGGTTCGGTCATATCGGGCGCTCGATGTTCACGCTGTTCCAGATCATGACGCTGGAGAGCTGGTCCATGGGCATCGCGCGCCCGGTGATGACCGAATACCCCTATGCGTGGGCCTTCTTCGTGCCGTTTATCCTGATCGCCACGTTCACGATGCTGAACCTGTTCATCGCGGTGATCGTCAACACCATGCAGGAGATGCAGGCGCAGCAGCTCGCCGAGGGCCAGGACGAGATCGAGGCGACGGTGCACGACGACACCGCACGGCTGCTGGAGGAACTGGCCGCGCTGCGCGCCGAGGTCAGGGCGCTCGCCGAGCGTCCCGCGCCGGTAGGGCAGATCGAAAAATAGTTCTCAAGGCTGTTGCTTTTTGCAGGATTCGGGCGCCTAATGCGACCAGCGTTCGCCCAGTGGTCGGTTCCGACCGTCTCTCCAGCGTCTCTGATCTGCCTCTCATCCGGCCGACCGGCTTCCTTGGATCAAACACCGCGCGATACGTCATCCGGCCAACAGTTGGTCGGTTGCTGCCTGTATGCGGGTGTGTGCTGCAGGCAGCGAGACTCCATCACGCACCGGTTCGAGGATCTGTATCAAGTGAATATCTACGTTGGAAACCTTCCCTACAGTGTCAGTGACAGCGACCTGCGCGATGCCTTCTCCGCCTATGGAGAAGTCAGCAGCGTCAACATCATCACCGACCGCATGACCGGCCAGTCCAAGGGTTTCGGTTTCGTCGAAATGGGCGACAACAGCCAGGCCGATGCGGCCATCAAGGGCCTCAACGGCAGTGACCTTGGCGGTCGCAGCCTGACCGTCAACCAGGCCAAGCCGCGCGCCGAGCGCCCGGCCCGCGGCCCGCGCTACTGAGCGACTGACGGCGAAAACCGGGGCGCGAGCGATCGCGCCCCGGTTTTTTTATGCCCGAAATTCTGGGCGGCGCATTGAACGCACGCGTCGGGATTCAATCCTGCGCGCGCAGCGCGGCGATACGCGCATCCAGCGGCGGATGGGTCATGAACAGCTTCTTGATGCCGTCGCCGATGCCACCCGCGATGCCGAACGCGGCCAGCTGATCGGGCAGCGGCGCCGGCTCGCTGGCGCGCTTGAGCCGTTCGAGGGCGGAGATCATCTTGGTCCGGCTCGACAGGCTGGCCCCGCCGGTATCGGCGCGAAATTCGCGACGTCGCGAGAACCAGAACACGATCATGCTGGCGAGGATGCCGAGCACCAGCTCGGCAACGATCGCGGTGATCCAGAACGCCGGGCCGTGGCCGCGTTCGGTCTTGAACACCACCCGATCGACCACGTGGCCGATGACCCGCGACAGGAAGATCACGAAGGTGTTGACCACCCCCTGGATCAGCGCCAGCGTGACCATGTCGCCGTTGGCGACGTGACTCACCTCGTGGCCCAGCACCGCCTCGACCTCGTCGGCCTCCATCTGCTGCAGCAGCCCGGCGCTGACCGCGACCAGCGCGGCGTTGCGGTTCCAGCCGGTGGCGAAGGCGTTGGGCTGCGGCGAGTTGAAGATCGCCACCTCGGGCATGCCGATGCCGGCCTGCTCCGCCTGGCGGCGCACCGTCTCGACCAGCCACTCCTCGGTGCGGTCGCGCGGCTGCTCGATGACCCTCGCGCCCGTCATCCGCTTGGCGGTCCACTTGCTGAGGAAGAGCGAGATGAACGAGCCGCCGAAACCGAATACCGCGGCGAAGATCAGCAGCGACTCGAGGTTCAGGTCGATGCCGTTCTGCTGCAGGAAACCCTCGAAGCCGAGCAGGCGCATGGAGATGCTCAGCACGACGAGGATGGCGATGTTGGTACCGAGGAAAAGCAGGATGCGCATGGTGCGGTCTCTCTGGAATGCGGTGGCTAGGGCACTAGATGGTGGTGACGCCGCGGCGGTTCAAGGGAGTGACGTGTCACCATTGTGGCGCAGCCGGTGGGGGCTGCAAGCCACTGCCGTCCAGAGTACCCTCGGCTGGAGTAGGCATTTGGAGGTTGCGTGATGATCCGCATGCTCTCGATGGTCGGTTTGCTCGTCGTCACCACGATGGCCTCGGCCGTCGAGGTCGAAGGGGTGGTGCTCCCGGAACGCATCGAGCTGCCGCCGGATGCCGCCTCGCTGGGGCTCAACGGCGCCGGCAAACGCAGCAAGTTCTTCATCTCGATCTACGTCGGTGCGCTCTACCTGCCGACGAAGCGCAGCGACGCGAAGGCGATCCTCGAGGCCATCGAGCCACGCCGGGTGGCGATGCACTTCGTCTACGACCGGGTCGAGGCGCACAAGCTGCGCGACGCCTGGGAGGAGGGGTTCGTCGAGAATCAGTCCGCGAAGGCCATGCAGTCGCTTCGCGAGCGGCTCGAACGGTTCAAGGCGCTGTTCGGTGACGCGGTTGCCGGCGACGTGGTGTGGCTCGACTTCGCCCCGGGGCAGGGCACCCGGGTCAGCTTCAACGGCACCCTCTCCGACACCATCCCCGGCGACGACTTCAATCGCGCGCTGCTCGCTGTCTGGCTCGGCGACGAACCGGCCGACAACGGTCTCAAGCGCGGCATGCTCGGAGAATGAGCCAGGGCCTGCGCATCGCGCTGGCCTGCCTGCTGTGCCTGGCGCTCGGCCTCGTGGCCATCTGGCTGCTGGGCGGTTTCGACTAGCGCGGCAGCCAGCCGAGGCCGTCGACCGTCGTGGTGCGCGGGCGGTACTCGCAACCGATCCAGCCGGCGTAGCCGAGGTGATCGAACAGCTCGAACAGGTAGGGATAGGCGATCTCACCGATGTCGGGCTCGTGGCGTTCCGGCACGCCGGCGATCTGCACGTGGCGGATCAGCGGCGCATGGCGCGCGATGCGCGTGGCCAGGTCGCCGTCCATGATCTGCACGTGGTAGACGTCGAACTGAAGGCCCACATTGGGCCGCTCGACCTCCTCGACGATCTCGGCCGCCATGTCGATGCGGGGCAGGAAGTAGCCGGGCACGTCGCGGTCGTTGAGCGGCTCGATGGCGAGGTCGATGCCGTCGTCTGCAACCACGTCGGCGGCGTAGCGCAGGTTCTCGATGTAGGTGCGGCGCATGGAGTCGCGGTCGGCACCGTCCGGGACCAGGCCGGCCATGACGTGCAGTGTCGGGCAGCCGAGCTTGCGCGCGTAGGAGAGGGCGACGTCGACCGAGTCGCGGAACTCGTCGACCCTGTCTGGCAGCGCCGCGATGCCGCGTTCTCCGGCATCCCAGTCGCCCGGTGGCAGGTTGAACAGCACCTGCACGAGACCCAG
>JAACFL010000246.1 GCA_009937385.1 Gammaproteobacteria bacterium
ACTCTGACCCCAACCGCTGTCGACCAGGTCAAGCAGGCGCTTGCCAGCGACGAATTCGAGCCGGGCACCGGCCTGCGCCTCGCGGCCAAGCCCGACGGCAAGGGTGGTATCGACTACGCACTCGGCTTCGACCAGGCCAATCCAGAGGACTTCAAGGTCGACTGCGACGGCGTCGACGTGCTGATCTCGCCACTCAGCGAGGAGGTACTCGACGGCACCGTGCTCGACTACGCCGAGGTCAAGCCAGGGGTTAGCCACTTCATCTTCATGAATCCCAACGACCCGAAATACGAACCGCCCCAGGACGTCGACTACGCGCCACCCAAACGGGCCCGCTGAGCCACCGTTTACCGCGCATGTCGCAGCCGGCGTATACTTGATGGACACGGTCAACCAAACGGGGCCCGAACCACGCGACATGGCGACCCTGTCCGAAAACCAGGAAGCGAACCGCCTGTGCGGTTACGTCATAGGCGATGACGGCAAGGCCGTCAGCGGCTGGAAATTCGACACCCTGACCGCCGGGCGACTCGCCCTGCCATGCAGCCTGATGCTGGTCATGCTGATCGGCATCGGCCTGGTCGCGCTGTTGATGCCACTGCTGCCCGGTGCGGTGCCCTACCTCGCCGGCCTGCAGCTGCTGCTCGCCGTCCTCGGACTGCACCAGTTGCGACGCATGCTGCAGCGCATGCGCCATAACGTCATCGAACCGCTCGAGCAGTTGCGCCAGTGGGCGCGCGTGATGCGCAGCGGGCGCCTGTCCGCCCGGGTCGAGGCGCCCGAGTCGGGCGAGTTCGTGGAACTGGCCGGCGACATCAACCGTCTCGGCGAGCGCCTCGAGGCACTGACCCATGAAATGGACGAGCGGGTGCACAAGCAGACCACCCGCCTGGCGCACCAGACCCGCTCACTGGCGATCCTCTACGAGGTGGCGGCGAGCATCAACAAGTACCGCGACCTCGACGACCTGCTCTCGCACTTCCTGAACACGCTGCGCGACGTCACCGACGCCCGTGCCGCGACGGTGCGCCTGATCGGACCCGACAAGAAGATGCGGCTGGTCGCCAGCCTCGGGCTCGACGACGAGATCGTGCGCGCCGAGCAGCAGATCTCCATGGAGGAGAGCTGCGTCTGCAGCATGGCGCTCGACGCCGGCTCCATCCAGTGCCGCAACGACATCCGCGAGTGCAACGCCATCATCGGTCAACCGATCTTCGGCGAGGAGGAGAACATCACGCTGCTCGCGGTGCCACTGCAGTACCGCGGTCAAGACCTCGGCATCTACAACCTGTTCCTCGACGAGGCGGGCGTTGCGATCAGCCGTGACTTCACCGAGCTGCTGACCAGCATCGGCCGCCACCTCGGCATGGCCATCGAGAAGGCCTACCTCGACAAGCAGGCCAACCGGCTGTCGCTGATGCAGGAGCGCACCATGCTCGCGCATGAGCTGCACGACTCGCTGGCGCAGACCATCGCCAGCCTGCGCTACCAGGTGCGCATGCTCGATGACACCCTGCAGCAGGGTGACGCCATCAGCGCACGCCGCGAGACCGGGCGCATCCGCGCCAGCCTCGACGAGGCGCACACCGAGCTGCGCCAGCTGCTGTTCCACTTCCGCGCACCGCTGGATGGACGCGGGCTGGTGCCGACGCTCAAGGACGTGGTCGCACGGTTCCGCAAGGAGACCGGCATCACCGCGGTGCTGCAGCACGACTGTGTCGAGGTGGTGCTGCCGGCGATCCTCGAGATGCAGGTGGTGCGCATCATCCAGGAATCGTTGGCCAACATCCGCAAGCACAGCCAGGCGCAGAACGTGCGCGTCCTTGTGGATTGCAACGAGGAAGGCGACTTCCGCGCCCTGATCGAGGACGACGGTGTCGGGATCGGCGACAGGGTGCTGGACGGCAGTCCCGGCGAGCATGTCGGACTCTCGATCATGCAGGAGCGCGCCCAGCGTCTCGGCGGCGCATTGCGCATCGAGTCCGAGCCCGGCGACGGCACGCGGATCGAGCTCACGTTCCACCACCAGGCCGACGAGCTCGGCGCCCCCCTCCCCCGTACCGACCAGGCCAGCGATGACGATGCGCGTACTCATCATTGACGACCACGCCCTGTTCCGGGTCGGGCTGCAGGAGCTTCTGACCCGTCGCGACATCACCGTGATCGACGCCATTGGCGACGGTGCCGAAGGTGTCCGCATCGCCCAGGAGAGCCAGCCCGACATCGTGCTGCTCGACCTGCGCATGCCGGTCATGGACGGGCTCTCGGTGCTGCGCCGGCTGCGCGAAACCGGACTGACGATGCCGGTGGTGATGCTGACCACCAGCACCGAGGAGCGCGACCTCGTCGAGTCGCTGCGCAACGGCGCGCAGGGCTACCTGATCAAGGACATGGAACCGGACGAGGTGGTCAGTGCGCTGCACGAGATCGTCCAGGGCAACACCGTGGTCGCACCCGAGCTGACCGGGGTGCTGGCCAAGGTCGTGCAGGGTGGCGGCAGCGACGAGCTGCCCCCCGAGGATCCGTTCGACGAGCTGACCCCACGCGAACGCGAGATCCTGTGCCACGTCGCTGAGGGGCAGAGCAACAAGGTCATCGCACGCAACCTCGGCATCTCCGACGGCACCGTCAAGCTGCACGTCAAGGCGGTGCTACGCAAGCTCGGCCTGCACTCGCGCGTCGAGGCTGCGGTGATGGCAGTCGAACACGGCCTGACCCACCACCTGCGATGAAACCGCGGAAATTCGCCGACCTCGTCGTGTTCACGCGACCGGGGGTCCGGGAGCTGTTCCCGTGGGACCTGCAGGAGGAGCTCGACGCAGGCCGCGACCTGATGCTGGTCGACATCCGTGAACCCTACGAGTATTCGGCGATGCGCATCGCAGGCTCGCTGAACGTGCCACGTGGGATCCTCGAACTGGCCTGCGACTGGGGCTACGAGGAGACCGTGCCCCAGCTGGCGGCGGCTCGTGAACGGGACATCGTGCTGGTCTGCCGCTCTGGCAATCGCACCATCCTCGCCGCCGATGTCATGCAGGGGATGGGGTACAGCGCTGTGCGCTCGCTGCAGACCGGTTTGCGCGGCTGGAACGACTACGAACAGCCGCTGGTCGACGCCGACGGCCGACCCGTCACGCTCGAGGCAGCCGACGACTACTTCGCGCCACGGGTCAGTGACGAACAGCTCGGACCACACAAGGAAAGCACCGGATAACCTCCTGCCTGGCGCGCTTCGCCCTGCCCGGTCTGCAAACCGCTTTCCTGAAGGTCATGTTTCAGCCCGGCAGAG
>JAACFL010000247.1 GCA_009937385.1 Gammaproteobacteria bacterium
GCACGCACCGGGTTGAGTTCGATGTAGCGATAACAGGCCAGCACATGCCCGTCTCCGGTCACGGTTTCGGACCTGTAGCGCCCCTCCCAGAGAGTCCCGGTCCGCTCGTGACGGTCGTTGAAGCGACGCACGTAGCATCGCCCCAGCGACTGCATCATGCCCGGAATACCATCTGCAGAGACCGGCGTGACCAACAGATGAACGTGGTTGGACATCAGTACGTAGGCATGGACCGCGACCTCGAAGTGAGTGCTGTAGCGGTGAAGCCAGTCCAGATAATCACGACGATCCCGCGTTTCACGGAAGCAAGCTGAGCGGTTGTTTCCGCGCTGGATCAGGTGGCACGGCATGCCCGGCAGGAACTGCCTCGTCTTCCTTGGCATCAGGTTCTCCTTCCATGGAGTTGGTGCAACTGCACCCCTGACAATCCTACTCAATCCTCATCATGGTGGGGGTCAGAGTAAATACGACACGATTTGACTCTGACCCCTGCGGGAACTGGCGCAGCCCTATCTCCGGGTGCCTGGCGCCTCGCGCCCGCCGACAGCCGGTTGGGGATCCCCGGCACGCCTGCGCGCCTGGCGCCACAGCAGCACACCGACGACCAGCGGTCCCGGGACGGCCGCCAGGATGCCCCAGGCCGGCGCCAGGTCGGGACGCGGCAGCAGCAGCGCCAGTCCCGCGTCGATGCCGAGCGCACCCAGCACCCCGGGCAGGATCGAGTAGAGCACGATGAGGTAGACCACGGCGGCCAGTTCCGGGCGCCGGCTGCGGCCGCCGAGGCTCACCAGCCAGAGGATGCCGAGGTCGCGGAGCAGGAACAGCATGGCGATCACCACCAGCGACTCCAGCGCGAAGCCGTCGATGCAGAACGGCCCCTGGCAGATGACGGTAGGCGTGACGAGCACCGCCATGCCGACCAGGCCGGCGAGCAGCAGGCTCGAGAGCCATGGTGGGGTCTGCTGCAGCACCGTGGCCAAGTCGCGTCCCTCCACCGCGCGCCCCAGCCGCCGCAGCTGCAGCAGGTCACGGGGCGTGGTGAACGCCGCGACCAGCGTCAGCAGCATCGCGATCGAGTAGCCGGTGAAGAGCCGCATGCCGGCCGGGACGAATCCGGCGAAGTAGCCCATCAGGAACGCGCAGAATCCCAGCCAGACCCACGGGCGATTGCGGAACTGAAGCTCGATGCGCATCAGTCGATAGGCCCCGACGACGGCCCAGCCCGCAAACAGCGCCAGCGAGACGAGCGCGAACCCCCTGCCGGTCTCGACGCGGCCATACCACGTCGCCAACTCCTGGAACGGCCCCGAGATCCACGGCAACACGACCAGCAGGATCAGCAGCAGCAACAGGTAGGCGGAACTGCGCCGTTGGCCCAGCTGGCCACGGGCGCCCTGGTTGCGGGTTAGCAGCAGGCTCCAGATCAGGCCGACCGCATGGGCCAGGACCGCCGCGGCAAGCAGCATCCCGAGCCACCAAGACGTATCGATTTTCGGGTCGTCGAGCGAGGCGAAAACGAAGATCGGCAGGCAGATCGTCGCGCCGTACCACGCATAGGCCGTGCTGCCGAACAGCTTGCCCCAGGTCATCGTCCAGGGCCCGATGCTCGACATGCGCTGCCAGTCCCAGGTGCGCGTGGCGACCTCGCCAAGCACCGCATCGCCCGCCATGTGGGTCCCCCAGAGCAGCGTGGCGAAACCGTAGGCCACCGCAGCGCTGACTGCGACCGCATGCCACCCGTCCGCGACGGTGTCCGCCAGGAGGTAGGCGAGGGCGAAAACCAGCACGAGCACCACCGGCATCGCGACCAGTCGCTGGGTGCCAATCTCGAGCCAGAGGTTGCGGCGCAACTCGGGATTCACGACGGGCGCCTCATGCGGCTGAGGTAGGCGTCCTGCAGGGAGTCACGACGTTCTGCGAACGCGCAGACCGGATGGCCCTCGCGGATCAGCAGGGCGAGCAGATCCTGTTGTGCTGCGGCATCGCCGGTGAAGTCGAAGCGTGCCGAGAGGCCCTCGGCGTGCACCTCTCCAACGCCTTCCTGGCGGCGCAGCGCCTCGTCCAGGCCCGGCGAAGGTCTGCTCAGCGTCAGTTCGATCGAGCGGGTCGGCCGCTCGGTCCGCACGCCGTGCTGATCGATCACCCGACCGGCATCGAGGATCAGGATGTCGCTGGCGTAGTGCTCGAGTTCGGCGAGAATGTGCGACGACACGAGCAGGGTCATGCCGGCGCGGTGCAGTTCCCGGAACAGGTCGCCGAGCTGCAGGCGCGCCTCGGGGTCGAGGCCCGAGGCGGGTTCGTCGAGCAGCAGCACCGCGGGTCGATGCACGATGGCCTGGGCGATCGCCAGCCGCTGGCGCAACCCTCGCGACAACTGCCCCGCAAGGCTCTCGAGGTAGTCGGCCAGGCCAAGCCGCGCGGCGACCTCCCGGACGTCGACGGCGTGGGCACCACGGGACCACGCCATGTACTCCAGGCCCCGTCGCACCGACAGCTCGTCGTAGAGCCCGAAGAAGTCCGACAGGTATCCGAGATGCACGTGCGCCTCGCGCGGCCGAGCCAGCACGTCGACCCCATGCACCTCGATGGCGCCACGCATCGGCTGGCCGAGCCCGGCGATGCAGCGCAGCAGGGTGGTCTTTCCAGCGCCGTTGGGCCCGACCAGCGCCGTGACGCTGCCGGGTTCGATCGAGAAGTTGACGTCTTCGAGGGCGCGTCGCGTGGGGTAATCGAAGGTCAGGCCCCGGACCTCGATCATCCGGGTCGCCCGTGCGTTGCGGACGAGGTTTCCTCAGACGCACCGAGGACGCCAGAGACCTCAAGTTCACGGATGGCCGCGACGGTCGCCTCCGGCACCGCGGCCTTGCGCTTGGCGTCGTAATCGAAAGTGACGATCAGGCCGTCGCCCTCGGCGGCGAGCCGGCCGTGGTTGCGACTCGCCACGGCGTACTCCATCAGGAAGCGATCCGTCTCGAGCTTCGCGACCCGCGCGCCGATCTCGACCTCGTCGGGGTACTCGAGCGGGATGCGGAACCGGCAGCGCGTCTCGGCGAGGATCGGGCCGATGCCGTGCTCCTGCATGTGCGCCATCAATCCGATGCGCTCGAGGTAGACCATGCGCACGCTCTCGAAGTAGCGCAGGTAGACGACGTTGTTGACGTGGCCCATGGCGTCCATCTCGCCCCACGCGACCGGCACGCTGATGCGCACCGGGTAGTCGGAGAGCAGCGCGTCGCTCACCGGCTCACCCCAGCCACCTGCGCGCGTTGCGGAACAGCCTGCCACGAGTACTGCACGCTGCGGAACACCCGCTCGGGGTGCGGCATCATGATCGTGAAGCGCCCGTCGGCGGTGGTCAGGCCGGTGATGCCACTGGGTGAACCGTTGGGGTTGTCCGGGTAACGCGCCGCGACGCGGCCCTGCCCGTCGACGTAACACAGCGCGACGAGTTGCTCCTCGAGCAGTCTTGCCGGCTCGTCCGTGCCGTGGAATTCCGCACGCCCCTCGCCGTGCGCGACGGCGATCGGCAGCCGCGAGCCGGCCATGCCGTCGAGGAACAGCGACGGGCTCTGCAGCACCTCGACCAGCGCCAGGCGCGCCTCGAACTGCTCGGAGCGGTTGCGCACGAAGTGCGGCCAGTGGCCGGCGCCCGGCACCAGGTCGCGCAGGTTGGCGAACATCTGGCAGCCGTTGCAGACGCCGAGGCCGAAGCTGTCGCCACGTGCGAAAAACGCCGCGAACTCATCGCGCACCCTTGGGTTGAACAGGATCGACTTGGCCCACCCCTCGCCGGCACCGAGCACGTCGCCGTAGGAGAAGCCACCGCAGGCGACGATGCCCTGGAAGTCGGCGAGTCCCGTACGCGCCTCGACGAGGTCGCTCATGTGCACGTCGACCGCGGCGAAGCCGGCGCGGTCGAATGCCGCGGCCATCTCGACCTGGCCGTTGACCCCCTGCTCGCGCAGCACCGCGATGCGCGGTCGCGCGCCCGCGGCGATCATCGGAGCGGCGACGTCCTCGGAC
>JAACFL010000248.1 GCA_009937385.1 Gammaproteobacteria bacterium
TGGTCAGCCTGATCTATCCCTTCTTCGAGGGCATCACCTGGAACGGCAACTTCGGTATCCAGGGCTGGTTCGAATCGACCTTCGGTGCCGGCTTCCACGACTTCGCCGGCTCGATCGTGGTGCATGCCGTCGGCGGCTGGGTCGCGCTGGCCGCGGTGCTGCTGCTCGGACCGCGCCAGGGTCGCTACGGCAAGGACGGCGGCATGACCGCTCACCCGCCGTCGAGCATCCCGTTCCTGGCACTGGGCGCGTGGATCCTGACCGTCGGCTGGTTCGGCTTCAACGTGATGTCGGCGCAGAGCGTGGAGGGGATCTCCGGCCTGGTCGCAGTCAACTCGCTGATGGCGATGGTCGGTGGCATTCTCGCGGCCCTGTTCGTGGGCAAGAACGACCCGGGCTTCGTGCACAACGGCCCGCTGGCCGGCCTGGTCGCGATCTGCGCCGGTTCCGACCTGATGCATCCGCTCGGCGCGCTCGCAACCGGTGCGGTCGCCGGCGGGCTGTTCGTCTGGACCTTCACGCTGACCCAGAACAAGTGGAAGATCGACGACGTGCTCGGTGTCTGGCCGCTGCACGGGCTGTGCGGCCTGTGGGGCGGCATCGCCGCCGGCATCTTCGGACTCGAGGCGTTCGGCGGTCTCGGCGGGGTGCACCCGGTGGTGCAGCTGCTCGGCTCGGCGCTCGGCGTCGGCGTGGCGCTGGTCGGTGGGGTGCTGGTCTACGGCAGCATCAAGGCGACAGTGGGCCTGCGACTCAGCCAGGAGGACGAGTTCAACGGCGCCGACCTGTCGATCCACAAGATCAGCGCAACACCATCCAAGGACTGATCAGATAGGGGTCAGAGTAAATCCAGAGCGGTTTTACTCTGACCCCATCCGATAAGTGGCGCAGGCGGTGTCGGTCTCCCACAGCACCACCTCGACCACCGGGAAGCCGGCCTCCCGGGCGACCTCGAACAGCATCCGCGCGATGTTCTCGGCGGTTGGGTTGCGCTTCATCGTGAACACGCGCTCGCCCGCCTCCTGCAGGACCGGCAGCACCGGGTCGTCGGGATGCAGCAGCATGGTGTGGTCGATCTCGCGCTCGACCCACGCCTTGAGCGCATCACCGACCTCGCCGAAGTCGCGCACCATGCCCTGGCCGTCGAGTTCGGGTGCCTCGAGGGTGATCACCGCGCGGGCGTTGTGGCCGTGCAGGTGGCGGCACTTGCCGGCGTGCTCGAGCAGCCGGTGGCCGTAGCAGAAGCTGATCTGTTTGCTGATCCGGTACATCGCGGCGGCGCAGGGGAACGGGCCTGCGATTCTACCGACCGGCGCACCCGGTCGCCACGCTCAGCCGAAGGACTCGGTGGTGTAGCGCTCGACGGTGAGCGAGGCCGACCAGTGGTCCGCCGGCAGCCCTGCCTTGTGCTTGAGGTGCACCAGGAAATCGCGCGGCTCGGGCAGCTGGCTCCAGACCGACGGCAGGAAGGTGCCGCGCCGGCCCAGGTCGCTGAGGATCAGACCGTCGACGCCGGGTTGCAGCTGGGCGAGGAGATCGGCCTCGGACTTGAAGTGCATCGCTTCCGGCGGGCTCAGCACCGAGATCTCCAGTTCGAGGCGCGGCGCCTCTGCGGCGGAGACCGGCGGGAAGCGGGGGTCGCGGAATGCCGCGGCGAAGGCGTTCCCGGCCACGTCCTCGGCGAGCGGGCGGCGCGCCTCGAGCGAGCCGATGCAGCCGCGCAGTCGCCCGTCGAGGTGCAGTGTCACGAACGTCGCGCGCGGTTCACCAAGCTCGGCCGGCAGCCCCTCGAGGTCGGGTTCCAGCGGCGTGCCGTGGGCGAGGCCGTGGTCGATCGAGTCGCGGGCCAGTTCGAGCAGCGCACGGCGCGCGGCGGGCCCGTAGGCCGCGTCAGTGGAAGGCATAGGTGCCGTAGCCGACGACGCTGTCGCGCATGCCGCTGGTGTCGCCGGAGTTGCGCAGGTCGACCGTGGTGACCTCGAGCGCCCGTCGGCGCGCGACCTCGAGCAGGCCGTTGAGGGGATTGCGGCCGCACGCCTGGCCGTAGCCGATGCGCGCCGGCTCCAGTGCCTCGATCGCCCGCGTCGTCTCGCCGTCGAGGCGCTGCGCGGTGGCGTAGTCGTGGTAGTGGCTGAGGTCGGAACTGACCACGATCAGCGTCTCCGGTCCGCCCCAGACCGCGTCGAGCACCTCGGCGACCTCGGCGGGTTCGGCGTCGCCGACCACCAGCGGCACCAGCGTGAATCCGGCCAGGGTCTCCTGCAGGAACGGCAGGTGCACCTCGAGGCTGTGCTCGAGCTCGTGGGCGTGGTCGTCGAGCCGGCAGGAGGGCAGCTCGAGCAACCGTTCCACGGTCGCAGCATCGATCGGCACGCTGCCGAGCGGGGTCAGGAAGGCGTCGGCGCTGGGCAGGGCCAGGCCCTGCAAGGCGACACGATGGGCCGGGCCGAGCAGCACCACCCGGGTCACCGTGTCGCGCAGCGGTGCCAGCAGGGCGTAGCCCGACGCGGCGACCGGTCCCGAGTAGACGTAGCCCGCGTGCGGCACCACCAGCGCCTTCGGTGGTTCGAGAGACGGGGTCGCGGCCGCCAGCAGCTCGCCCACGGTGCGGTGCAGCTCGGATCGATCGGCGGGGTAGAACAGGCCCGCCACTGCGGGTTCACGGGTGCTCGCCATCCTGGAGCCTCCTTGCCATCCTCCATGCCCAGCATAGACCACGCCGTCGGCCGCTCGGCTAAGCTGGGTACAGGAGGAGCGGCCCCGGAGGTGTCGCCATGACGCGTCACGAGGCGCGGGTCGAGGGCGTCAACACGCCGACCCGCTACTGGCACCGGCTCGACGACGGGCGTGTGCAGTGCGACGTCTGTCCACGCGCCTGCAAGCTCAAGGAGGGCGCGCGAGGCCTGTGCTTCGTGCGCGCGCGGCAGGACGACGCCGTCGTTCTGACCACCTACGGTCGTTCGAGCGGCTTCTGCATCGACCCGATCGAGAAGAAACCGCTCAACCATTTCCTGCCCGGCACCCCGGTGCTGTCGTTCGGCACCGCCGGCTGCAACCTGGCCTGCAAGTTCTGCCAGAACTGGGACATGAGCAAGTCGCGTGAGATGGACACCCTCGCCGACGCCGCCTCGCCAGAGAAGATCGCCCGCGTCGCGAGCGAGCTCAACTGCCGCAGCGTCGCCTACACCTACAACGACCCGGTGATCTTCCTCGAGTACGCGGTCGACGTGGCCGCGGCGTGCCGCGAGGTGGG
>JAACFL010000054.1 GCA_009937385.1 Gammaproteobacteria bacterium
TGCGCGACCTGCGTGTCGAGACCATCATCGGCATCTTCGACTGGGAGCGCGAGACACCCCAGACCGTCAGCATCGATCTCGAGATGGCGACCGACGTCGCGCGCGCCGCGCAGAGCGACGACATCGCCGACGCCCTCGACTACAAGGCCGTCGCCAAGCGGCTGATCGCGTTCATCGGCGAGAGCCGTTTCCAGCTCGTCGAGACCCTTGCCGAGCGCATCGCGACGATCCTGCGCGAGGAGTTCGGCGTGGCGTGGGTGCGGGTCACGGTCAACAAGGGCGGCGCGGTGCGCGGTGCCAGTGCAGTCGGAGTGATGATCGAGCGCGGCCAGCCCGGCTGACCATGGCCGAGATCTTCGTCAGCCTCGGCAGCAACATCGACCGCGAACGCCAGCTGCGCCGGGCCTGCACTGCACTCCGCGAGGCCTTCGGCCAGCTCGACCTCTCTCCGGTCTACGAAAGCAGCGCGGTCGGCTTCGACGGCCCACCCTTCTACAACGCCATCGTGCGGGCGGAGACCGCGCTGGATATCGACGCCGTGTTCACGACGCTGCGCGCGATCGAGGACGCCCAGGGGCGGGTGCGCCAGGCCGACAGCTTCCACTCGCGGACCCTCGACCTCGACCTGCTGCTCTACGACGACCTGGTCCTGGAGACGCCAACCGCCGCGCTGCCACGCGACGAGATCCTGCGCTACGCCTTCGTGCTCGGCCCCCTTGCCGACCTCGCCGGCGACCGCCGCCACCCGGTCAGCGGCACGACCTATGCCGCGCTGTGGGCGGCGTTCGACCAGGCCAGCCAGCCGCTCACGCGGGTCGCGTTCGACTGGGACTGCCCAGCGTGAAGCGACTCTACGGCAGCGACGACCGCGCCCTGATCGCCCACCTCCGTGCCCTGCTCGAGACGCGGGGCATCGCGTGCGTGTTGCGCAACGAGTTCCTCGGCGGCGCCGCAGGGGAGCTGCCGCCGCACGAGTGTTCACCCGAGCTGTGGGTCGTCGATGAAGCCGACTGGGCGCGCGCCCGGCAGCTGGTCGAGGCCGAAACCGGCCCCGTCGACACCACGCCGTGGACCTGCCCCGGGTGCGGCGAAATCATCGAGGGGCAGTTCGCACGCTGCTGGCACTGCGGTCGCGAGGCACCCGGGGACAACTGACTGCCGGCCGCGCCGCGAGCGGCGCTCCCACCACGAGACCGCTCGTAATGCAGGCGCAGGAGCGGCGCCCAGGCCGCGACCGGAACTCACGCCTTGCTTCGGCTGACCCGCCAGCAGCGGTGGATGCGCGGGTTGCGGCGGAAGTCCTCGTCGACGGTCTGCCGACTGACCTCCTCGACCGCCAGCCCCTCGAGCCCGTCCACGTCGAGCCGGAAGCGGCGGTAGTTGGTCGAGAAGTAGAGCACGCCACCCGGTGCGAGCAGCGCCGCGGCGCCGCGCAGCAGCGCGCCGTGGTCGCGCTGGACGTCGAAGTCGCCGTCGAGGCGCTTGGAGTTGGAGTAGGTCGGTGGGTCGACGAACACCCGATCGTAGCGACGCCCATCGGCGGCCGCGCGTTCCAGCCAGCCGAGCACGTCGTCGCGCACCAGTTCGTTGGAATCCGGACCGAATCCGTTCAGCTCCAGGTTGCGTCGCGCCCAGTCGAGGTAGGTCGCCGAGAGGTCGACCGACGTGGTCGCCACCGCACCGCCCAGTGCGGCGTGCACCGTCGCCGCCCCGGTGTAGCAGAACAGGTTCAGGAAGCGTGCCCCGGCCGATTCCTGCTGCAGGCGCAAGCGCATCGGCCGGTGGTCGAGGAACAGCCCGGTGTCGAGGTGGGCGTCGAAGTCGACCAGCAGCCGGCAGCCGCCCTCCTGCACCTCGTGGTAACGGGCCGGCGCCTCCTCGCGCACGTACTGGGCATCGCCACGCTGCGGTGCGCGCAGGCGGTAGGAGATCGCCGCGACGTCGATCTCGAGCACCTCGGCAACCGCTTCGAGCGCGGACGCGCGCCGGAGCGCGGCACGTTCCGGGTCGACGCTCGCCGGCGGCGCATACTCCTGGAGGCGTGCAAACAGGCCGTCGGTGCAAGCGTAGCGGTCGACCGCGAACGCGTACTCGGGCAGATCGGCGTCGTAGAGACGGTAGGCGTCGACGCCCGTGCGCCGCGCCCAGCGACCGAGGTGGCGCAGGTTCTTGCGCAGACGGTCGGCGAACATGCGCGCGCCGGGATCGGCCGCGCCCGCATCCGCCGCGCGCGGGGTCTTGCGCGCCCAGGCTGGCGCATTCGCCGCCACCTCCCAGCAGGTCAGGGTGCACGGCAGCGCGCCGTTGAACACGGCATGCCGAGCCGCCGACTCGGCGCCGAGTCGCCGCGTCAGCCCCTTGTCCCCGCTCAACACCGCCGCGTGCCAGCCGCGAAACCCGGCGCGCAGCACCCGGCCGAGCTCGGCATGCACCCGGGCCGCCGAGGTGTCGTCGCCGAGCCGCTCGCCGTAGGGAGGGTTGGCGATCACCAGCCCCGGCATGACGCCGTCGGCCGGCACGTTATTGGACAGTTCCCGCACGGCGAATTCGACACACTCCCCGATGCCGGCAGCCTCGGCGCTGCGGCGCGCCAGCGCGACCATCTCCGGATCGTGGTCGGACGCGAACATCGGCGGGGCGTCCCCCCTTCCGGCCTGCGACCGCGCCTCCTCCTGGAGCCGCGCCCAGAGCGCCGGCACGTGGCCGAGCCAACCGAGGAAGCCGTAGTAATCACGCCCGAGACCGGGCGCGCGACCGGTCGCCATCAGCGCCGCCTCGACCACCAGCGTACCGGTGCCGCACAGAGGATCGAGCAGCGCGCCGCCACGCGCGGCGATGCCGGGCCAGCCGGCCAGGCGCAACAGGCCGGCCGCGAGGTTCTCCTTGAGCGGCGCCGGCGCTCCGCGCGGCCGGTAACCGCGCCGGTGCAGCGCGCTCCCCGACAGGTCGATGCTCAGCACCCCGCGCTTCGCCTGCAGCACCAGGTTGAGGCGCAACGAAGGGCGCTCGCGATCGACGGACGGCCGCCGACCGAAACGCTCTCGCAGGCGGTCGACGACGGCGTCCTTGACGCGCAACGCAGCGAAGTGGCTGTGCGTGATCGGCGACCCGGAGAGCGTCGCGTCGACCGCGAGGGTGCCGTCGGGATCGAGATGCTCCTCCCACGGCAGGTCGTGAAGCGTGCGAGGTTGAGCAGCACGCGGCTCGCGACCCGTGACCAGAGGCAGGCGCGGTAGGCGAGCTCGAGATCCCCACCGAACGCGACCCCGGCGCGCACCGCGCGCACCCGCGCTGCGCCCAGCTCACGCAGCTCGTCGGCGAGCACCCGCTCGAGACCGCGCGGGGTGGTGGCGAACAGCGCGAGCGGCTCAGCCATCGCCCGCCTCCAGCGCCTCCCAGCGCGCGAAGGCCGTTTCCAGCTCGGCCTCGAGCCCGCGCAGCCGCGCGGTCAGCTCGCGCGCATCGTCACCGCCGTCACGGTAGCGTTCCGGGTCGGCCAGCGCCGCGTGCAGCTCGGCCTGCTCGACCTCGAGTGCCTCGATGCGCTTCGGCAGTTCAACGAGTTCGCGCTGCTCGCGGTAGCCGAGCTTGCGCGTGGCCGGCTTCGGCCGCGCCTTCGCCGGCCTGGCGTTCGCAGCCAGCGGCGCGGCCGCTTCGGGGGCCGGGCGCTGGCGCAGCCAGTCGCTGTAGCCACCCACGTACTCGGCGACCCGCCCCGCGCCCTCGAACACCAGCGTCGAGGTGACCACGGCGTCGATGAAGGCGCGGTCGTGACTGACCAGCAGCAGCGTACCGGGGTAGTCGAGCAGCAACTCCTCGAGCAGCTCGAGGGTCTCGATGTCGAGGTCGTTGGTCGGCTCGTCCATGACCAGCAGGTTGCTCGGCCGGCAGAACAGCCGCGCCAGCAGGCCGCGCGCCCGCTCGCCGCCGGACAGGGTGCGCAGTGGGGCGCGTGCCTGGGCCGGCATGAACAGGAAGTCCTGCAGGTAGCTGATGACATGGCGCTCGCGGCCGTTGACGCTGACGAACTCGCGGCCCTGTCCGACCAGGTCGACCAGGCTCGCCTCGTCGTCGAGCGGTGCACGATGCTGGTCGAAATAGGCCACCTCGAGCCCGCTGCCGAGCCTGACCGTGCCCTGCTGTGGCGCCAGCTCACCGAGCAGCAGCCTGAGCAGCGTCGACTTGCCGATGCCGTTCGGGCCGACGATGCCGACCCGGTCGCCCTTGAGGATGGTCGTTTCGAGGCCGTCGACGACAGCGTGGTCGCCATAGGCGTAATGCAGGCCGGTCACCTCGATGACGCGACGGCCCGACGGCGCGGCACGGTCCGCCGCGAGCCTGGCGGTGCCGACCCGTTCGCGGCGCTCGAGACGCGCCTCGCGGAGCGCCTGCAGTGCACGCACCCGCCCCTCGTTGCGCGTGCGCCGCGCCTTGATGCCCTGGCGGATCCACGCCTCCTCACGCGCCAGAACCTTGTCGAACTCCGCCTCGGCGCGCGCCTCGGCCTCGAGCTCGGCGGCACGCCGGCGACGGTAGCCGGCATAGTCGCCCGGGTAGCTGGCCAGCCGGCCACGGTCGAGTTCCACGATGCGCGTCGCCAGCCGCTGCAGGAACGCACGGTCGTGGGTGACGAACAGCAGCGCCCCGGCGAACCCGGCGAGGAACTCCTCGAGCCAGGTGATCGAGGGCAGGTCGAGGTGGTTGGTGGGCTCGTCGAGCAGCAGCAGGTCGGGTTCGACGACCAGCGCTCGCGCCAGCAGCGCGCGGCGCCGCGCACCACCCGACAGCGTCGCGAACGGCGCGTCGGCCGGCAGCCCCAGGCGCGAGACCGTGCTCTCGACACGCTGGCGGAGCGCCCAGCCACCCGCCGCCTCGAGGCGGTGCTGCACGTCGGCGAGGCGCGCCAGGCCGTCCGCGTCGTCGTGCCCCTCGATGGCATGACTCAGGTGGTGGAACTCGGCGAGCAGCGCACCGAGGTCGCCCAGGCCTCCAGCGACGACGTCGAACGCGGTGCCCTCGAGGGCCGTGCCCGCCCCCTCCTGGGCCAGGTACCCGACACGCAGGCCGGGACGACGCAGGATCTCACCACGCTCCGGCTCGATCTCGCCGGCCACCAGGCGCAGCAGCGTCGACTTGCCGGCGCCGTTGCGTCCGACCAGGCAGACCCGTTCGCCGCTGTCGATCGCCAGCCCGGCCGCGTCCAGCAGCGCGTGCCCGGCCAGGTCGTAACCGACTTCGCGCAGGGTCAGCAGCATGGTTGGGCGGCGACGGGAGGGGTCGCGCCGGCGGGATGACGGGGTCGCGGCGCTTGGGACATACTGGCGGGACTCGGTGCGGGCAGGCATTGTCGCACCGCCCCGATTTCCGGGCAATTCAGGCCAAAAACCCAGCATGAGCCAACCCAAGTACCAGGACCTGCGCGACTTCGTTGCCCAGCTCGAGCGCCGCGGCGAGCTGAAACGCGTCGGGGCCGAGATCGACCCGCGCCTCGAGATGACCGAGATCTGCGACCGGACGTTGCGCGCGGGCGGCCCGGCGCTGCTGTTCGAGAAGCCCAAGGGTCACGCGATGCCGGTGCTCGGCAACCTGTTCGGCACCCCCCAGCGCGTCGCTCTCGGCATGGGCCAGGAGAACACCGCCGCGCTGCGGGAGGTCGGCAAGACGCTCGCCTACCTCAAGGAGCCGGAGCCACCCTCCAGCCTGCGCGATGCGGTCGGCAAGCTGCCGCTGGTCAAGCAGGTGCTGAACATGCAGCCGAAGTCGGTGTCGCGCGCACCTTGCCGCGAGCATATCTTCGAGGGCCCCGACGTCGATCTCGGCGCACTGCCGGTGATGACCTGCTGGCCCGAGGATGCCGGGCCGCTGATCACCTGGCCGCTGGTGATCACCCGCGGGCCGGAGCGCAAACGCCAGAACCTCGGCATCTACCGCCAGCAGGTGATCGCGAAGAACAAGGTGATCATGCGCTGGCTGGCGCACCGCGGCGGCGCGCTGGACTTCCGAGACTGGAAGACGGCGCGCCCCGGCGAGCCGTTCCCGGTGGCCGTGGCGCTCGGCGCCGACCCGGCGACCATCCTCGGCGCAGTGACCCCGGTGCCGGACACGCTGTCGGAATACGCCTTCGCCGGGCTGCTGCGCGGCGCCAAGACCGAGGTGACCGACGCCTGCGGCGGCTGGCTGCAGGTGCCGGCACGGGCCGAGATCGTGCTCGAGGGGCACATCGATCCCGACGAGACCGCCGAGGAGGGGCCCTTCGGGGACCACACCGGCTACTACAACGAGGTCGACCGCTTCCCGGTGTTCACCGTCACGCGGCTGACCCACCGCAACGACCCGATCTATCACAGCACCTACACCGGTCGCCCGCCGGACGAGCCGGCGGTGCTCGGCGTGGCGCTGAACGAGGTGTTCGTGCCGCTGCTGCAGCGCCAGTTCCCCGAGATCACCGACTTCTACCTGCCTCCGGAGGGCTGCTCCTACCGAATGGCGATCGTCAGCATACGCAAGCAGTACCCCGGTCACGCCAAGCGCGTCCTGTTCGGCGTCTGGTCGTTCCTGCGCCAGTTCATGTACACCAAGTTCGTCGTCGTGACCGACGACGACGTCGACATCCGCGATTGGAAGGACGTCGTCTGGGCGCTGACCACGCGCATGGACCCGGTGCGCGACACCACGCTGGTCGAGAACACACCGATCGACTACCTCGACTTCGCCTCGCCGGTCGCCGGCCTCGGCGGCAAGATGGGCCTCGACGCGACCTCGAAGTGGCCCGGCGAGACCAACCGCGAGTGGGGCCGACCGATCCGCATGGAGAGCGCGGTGCGCGAGCGCGTCGACGCGCTTTGGGACGAGCTCGGCATCCTCGACCGCGACTGAACGCCCACGCGCAAGCCGGCTGCGCGGCCCGATCGCCGCGCGGGGCGGCGTCCATCCCCCGCCTCTCTGCATGATATGGCCCGTCGCCGCACTCCGTCTGTCATGCGCCGGAACCGCTCGCGGCGATTTACTCCCGGTCCCTGACCCCGGGCTATACTGCCCGCCCGCCGAACCAAGCGAAGGACGCGCGATGCGCACCATCATGGTCGTCAACCCCAAGGGCGGTTGCGGCAAGACCACGCTGGCCACCAACCTCGCGGGCACCTACGCCAGCCAGGGCGCGCGCGTGACGCTGGCCGACTACGACCCACAGGCGTCGAGCCTCGCGTGGCTTTCGGCGCGTCCGGCGGCGCGCCCGCGCATCCTCGGGTTGCCGGCGCAACCGGGCGAGGAGCCGGTGCTGCCGCACGGCTGCGAGGTGCTGGTCATGGACGCACCTGCCGGCGTCAGCGGCAAGCCGCTCAAGCAGCTGGCCCGGGCCGCGCAGACGGTGGTGGTGCCGGTGCTTCCGTCACCGATCGACATCCGCGCCGCAGCGCGTTTCCTCGAGGAACTGCTGACGCTGGGGCGGGTCACCAAGGGGCGCCTGCGCGTCGGCGTGGTCGCCAACCGGGTACGCGAGAAGACGCTGATCTCGACCACCCTCAGCCACTTCCTGCGCTCTCTCGAGGTGCCGTTCGTGACCAGCCTGCGCGACACCCAGAACTACATCCGTGCCGCCGACCGTGGCCTGAGCATCGCCGAGCTGGCGCCGTTCATGGTCGCCTACGACCGCGTGCAGTGGGCGCCACTGCTCGGCTGGCTCGACAGCGCGGCCAGCCATCCACAACGCAGAAAATAGGTCCCTCGCCGACTGACCTGGGCCAATGTCCGGCCCTGCGCACTCGCCTAGAGTGACGCCTCATCCAGCCCGAGGTAAGCCCCATGCCCCACACCATCCGGGTCGAGCCGAGCGGTCATCGCTTCGAGGCCGCGCCCGACGAGAGCCTGCTCGATGCGGCCCTGCGCCAGGGCCTGGTACTGCCCTACGGCTGCCGCAACGGCGCCTGTGGCTCCTGCAAGGCACGCCTGCTGAATGGGCAAGTGACCTACCCGGGCGAGACGCCGGATGGTATCGAGGCTGGCGAGGCGGAGGCGGGTTTCGCACTGCTCTGCCAGGCGCGCACGGCGCAGGACCTGGTGATCGAGGTCAACGAGATCCACGAGGCCGGCGAGCTGCGTCCCGAGCGGCTCGCGGTGCGCGTCAGGGGGCTCGAGCGGCTCAACCACGACGTCATGCGCCTGCAGTTGCAGCTGCCGCGCGACCGGCGGATGCAGTTCATGGCCGGGCAGTACATCGAGGTGATCACCCGCGAGGGCCGGCACCGCGCCTACTCGCTCGCCAACCCGCCACACGACGATGGCGCGCTCGAGCTGCACGTGCGCTTCGTCTCCGGCGGCGACTTCACCGAGCACGTCTTCGGTGGCATGCGCGAGGGCGAGGTGCTGCAGATCCAGGGCCCGCTCGGCCAGTTCACGCTGCGCGAAGCGTCGCCCAACCCGGTGGTGCTGGTTGCCGGCGGCACCGGCTTCGCACCGATCAAGGGGCTGCTTGAGCACGCCTTCCACGTCGGCACCACGCGCCCGTTGCACCTCTACTGGGGGGTGCGCGCGAGGCGCGACCTCTACCTGCCCGCGCTGCCGGAGGCCTGGGCCGAGGCCCGGCCGAACTTCAGCTACACCCCGGTGCTCTCGGAGCCGCTCGCCGGGGACGGCTGGGATGGCCGCACCGGCTTCGTCCACGATGCCGTCGCAGCCGACTATCCGGACGCTTCCGGCGTCGACGTCTACGCTGCGGGCCCGCCGGTGATGGTGCGCGCGGTGCGCGACGCCGTGGTCGACCACGGCCTGCCGGAGGCGCGCTTCCACAGCGACCCGTTCGAGTGGGGGATCCCCGAGGAGAAGTAGCCGGCCGCTAGGCGCCGGCGGTGCGCAGCAGCTCGGCCTCGGCCTGTTCCGCCAGGTGCAGCGCACCGACCAGGCCCGTGCCCGTCGCGCTGCGTCCCGCCTGTTCCGACGCCAGCCGCGCCGCCTCGCGGTAGCTCGCGGTCGCGGCCTCGTGCTCACCGAGGTGCTCCAGAAGTGCGCCGAGTTCACGCTGGGCCTCGACCGACGGCTCGGCCGCCAGGCTGCCCTCGAAGGCGCTGCGCGCCTTGCCCCAGAGCTTGTTGCGCACAGCCAGCCTGCCGACCGTCAACAGCAGCACCGCATTGCGTGGCTCGCCGGCCAGCCAGCCCTCGGCGACCTCGAGCTGGCGGGTAGCGTTGCCGCCTTCGACCAGGCCGTAGAGCCGTGCGAGGTGATCGTTCATCTGCCGGTTGAGCGCCTCGCGCAGCAGCGGTTCGGCGAGGTCGCCGCGGCCGTGGCGCACCAGGTGGCCGATGTAGGTCCGGACCAGCAGTTCGTTGGCGCGCAGGTCCTTGGGCACGCGCTTCCAGGCCTCGCGCAACGCCTCGACGTCATCCGCAACCTCGTCGAGCAGCTCGCCGTGGACCTTGAGCTCGAGCACGGTGTACTCGCTGGCCGGGATCACACGGCGCCGGCGCAGCTCGGGAAGCAGCGTGGCCAGACGCGCCCAGGCGCCGAGCTCGAGCAGCAGGCGCATCTGCAGCTTGAGCACCTGGCGGTGGCGTGGCGCCTTGCGCAGCAGCGAGTCGAGGGTCGACTCGGCCTGCTCGAGCTGGTTGTGCTCGAGTTGCAGCTCGGCCTGGGTCAGGCCGATGGCCAGCGCCGCGTCGGGCAGCGTCTCGTGCGCCAACCGCAGGTAGTGGTCGCGCCGCTCGTCGGCGCTCTGAGCCTGCGCGGCACGCGCCGCCGACAGGTAGTGCAGCAGCGGGGTCTCGCTGTCGTCGGCCCGCTGCAGGAGGCGGCGCTCGGCCTGGCTCCAGTCGCCCTCTGCATAGGCCAGCAGGCCCTCGGTCAGGCCACGTCGCGCCTTCAGTGCACGCCGGCGGCTGCTCCAGCCGCGCACGCGCTGTGGCAGCCGCGCCGCACCGCCGGCCAGGCGCAGCGTGTAGTAGAGCAGTGCGAAGGCGACCAGCACCAGCACCACCAGCACCGCGAGCGACATCTCGACGGTCCACTGGCCGACGGCGATCAGCACGTAGCCGGCGTCGCTGAGCAGCAGCAGCGCCGCGGCGGTCGCCGCGAACAGCACCAGCAGCAGGCCGATGAGGAACTTCACGAGGCGTCGCCGCCACGCGCCTTGCGGTAGGCCGGCGTGGCTCGCAGCTCGCGCAACGCTTCACCCAGCTCGGGCAGCGGCGGCGCGATGTCGGTTTTTAGCAGGCGGTCGAGCTCGGCGACCATCGCCTGTGTCGAGGCGTGCTCCTGGTCGAAGTAGGTCGCCGCCCAGTCTCGCGCGCTGCGCAGACTCTCGGCGTAGAGCGGCGCCTCGCCTCGCAACAGCGCGAGACGCGCCGCATCGAGCTGCAGGCGCAGGTTCTGGTAGAGGAAGTACTCCAGCTCGGGGGCCAGCATCGGCTCGACCGGCTGATCGTTGCGCCGCACCTCGACGAGCTGCTTGACCTCGCGCCAGGCCACGTCGAGGGCCTCGCGCCAGCTCTCACCACGCTCGCCCTCGGCCGGCTCACCGCCGCTCACCCCGCGCGGGTCGCCTGCGCTGTAACGGGCGCCGAGCACCGGCAGCGTCTCGGCCCGCTTGGCCAGGCTGCGCAGTGACAGCGCCATCCCCTCGACGTCCACCCTGGGCACCGCGCGCAACGCCGCGATCTCGTCGGCGACCCGCTCCCGGACACCGAGCCAGGCGGAGTCGGCCAAATCGTGCAGACGCGCATCGGCCGTCTGCAGCGCGGCGACCGCCGCGGTGACATCGCCCGCCAGTGCGAGGCGGTGTGCGGCGATGCGCATCAGGTACTCGATCTCGGCGACGATCCAGCGATTGCGATCCTGTCCGACCTCCTCGCGCAGGGCCTGGTAGGTCTGCTCGGCGAGTTCACGCTGACGACCCAGCGCCGCATCCTGCTCGGCGAGCTGCAGGGCGTGTGCGTCGAAACGCTTCTCGACCTCGGCATCGAACGCCGCGACCCGCTCCTGGGCGGCGACCAGCGCGGCGTCGAGGGACACCTGCGCGGACGCGAACCGCTCCAGTCGCTCACCGAGTTTCTGCCAGACCAGGAAGGTGCCGCCGCAGGCGAGCAGTGCGACGAGCAGCGCGATCACGGCCAGCACCGACTTGCCGCGGGCTTGCCCGGAACCGGTGGCCTGCGGTGGCGGCAGAGCAGCGGCATCCTGTCCGGTGCCGGTGGCTTGGGTTGTTTCGTCCGCGGTTTCGGCCACGGCTTCGCCCGTGGCTTCGGCCTCTGCGGTCGGCGTGGACGCGTCGGTCTCGTGCTCCTTGCGCTCCGAATCGGTCATCGCTTTTCCCTAGGGTGCGTTGGTGGCTCGTCGCCAGGCGACGACGGCCTCGAAGAGTCCCTGGTCGCTCGAGGACTCGGCCACCAGGGCGGTCGCTCCAACGTCGAGTTGATGCGCTTGTTGTAGCACACGATCGCTGGCGACAACCAGCGGCGTGGCCTGCAACAACGGACGTGCCTCGGGGCCCATCAGCGTGCAGAGATTCTCGAGCCCCTCGATGCTCGTGATCACCGCGACATCGACCTCCCCGGCACGCCAGCGATCGATCAGCGGCGCCGGGTCCACGTCGGGCAGCGCACGGCGGTAGACCTCCGCGTAAATCACCTCGGCCCCACGACCACGCAGCGTCTCGGCCAGCAGTTCGCGTCCGCCCTCGCCCCGGAAGATCACCACCCGATGGCCGCTGACCGCCTGAAGTGCCGGATGTTCGAGCAGCGCCTCGCTGTCGAAACGCTGCGCGGGGCGCACCGCCGGCGTGAGCCCGTGTGCCTCGAGCGCGCGTGCCGTCGCCGCGCCGATCGACGCGATGGCCAGCGCCTCGGGCCAGGCTCGCCGCCTGCGCACCGCGGCGACCCCCTGCTCGACGGCATTGGCGCTGATGAATATGGCCAGATCGAACGCGTCGAGGTCGTCGATCACCGCGTCGGCTGCGGTGGGATCGGTTGGCGGTGCGATCGTGATGGCGGGGAACCGGATCGGCTCGGCACCGGCATCGGCGAGCAGCCCGCAGAGGGCTTCGGCCTGGTGCCGCGGCCGCGTCACCAGCACGCCGACCCCGGCAAGCGGCGCCTGACTCATTCCGGGGCGGCTGCGTAGACCTCGCGCAGAATGCGCTCGGCACCACGCTCGAGCAGCTCCTCGGCGAGCGCGGTACCGAGGGTGGCGGCGTCACCGGCCGGCCCGCGCCGCTCGCCGCGGATCACCTCGCGCCCGTCGGGCGAACCGACCAGGCCACGCATCCAGACCTGCCCGTTCTCGAGCTCGGCGTAGCCGGCGATGGGCACCTGGCATCCGCCCATCAGGCGGGCATTCAGGGCGCGCTCGGCCGCGATCCGGATGCTGGTGTCGGCATCGGCCAACGGTGCGAGCAGGGCGCTGATGCGCGCGTCATCAGCACGGCACTCGATGCCGATCGCGCCCTGGCCGATCGCCGGCAGGCTCTGTTCCGGGGCCAGCAGTTCGCGAATGCGTTCATCGAAGCCGAGTCGCTGCAATCCGGCGCCGGCGAGGATGATGGCATCGAAATCGCCGGCATCGAGTTTCGCCAGCCGCGAGTTGACGTTGCCACGCAGGTCGCGGATCTTCAGGTCGTCGCGCCATGCGAGGAGCTGGCACTGGCGGCGCAGGCTGCAGGTGCCGACCACGGCGCCTTGCGGCAGCTCGGCGAGCCGCGCGTGGTGGTTGGAAACGAACGCGTCGCGGTGCTCGGCCCGGCGCATCACCACCGCCAGGTGGAGCCCCTCCGGAAACTCGACCGGGACGTCCTTCATCGAGTGCACCGCGAGGTCCGCGCGACCCTCGAGCATGCCCTGCTCGAGCTCCTTGACGAACAGCCCCTTGCCACCGACCTTGGCCAGCGGGCTGTCGAGGATCTTGTCGCCGCGCGTGGTCATCGTGACCAGCTCGACGGCGAGCCCCGGGTGGTGACGCTGCAACTCGGCGGCGACGTGCTCGGCCTGCCACAGGGCGAGTGGGCTCTTGCGCGTGGCGATGCGAACGGTGTCGGTGGTCATGGCGTGGCCTCGGGGCGGGGAACCGGGATGGTATCGACGCCCGTCAATGCTGGCAAACCGGGGGTTTTGCCGGCACCGGGGAAACCCTTACCCCGTCGTGAATATTCACCGCCACGGCCGTGGCTCGCTAGATTGGTGGTATGGGTACGACCGGTTTCCACCGTCGCGCGCGCTCTGGGCTGGCCGCCTGGTTCGGTCTCGTGCTGCTGCTCGGTGTCGCCGGTGCCCGGGCCGAGCCGGTGGCCGATGCCGATGACCTGCAGCGGCTGGGCGCGACGGTCCGTGCCGAGGGCACCCCGCTGGTGCTGGTGGTGTGGGCCCACGACTGCCCCTACTGCAAGGTGCTCGACGAGCAGATCCTGCGCCCGCTTCAGGCGAGCGGCGAGCTCGTGGGACGCGCCATGCTGCGCAAGCTCGACATCGACAGCGGCAGCGTGCGCGACTTCCAGGGACGCAGCGTGGACACCTGGGATTTCGCCGAGGGCTACCGGGCGCTGCTGACACCGACCGTGCTGTTTCTCGATGCCGATGGCAACGAGCTCGCACAACGCATGGTGGGCATCAACAACGTCGACTTCTATCCCGCCTACCTCGACCAGGCGATCGCGCATGCCGTGGAGCGGCTGCGCGACGGCTCGCTCAACCGCCGCCCCTGAGCAGGGCGCGCAGCGCCGCGGCGTGGCGCCGGCTGACCTCGGGACGCTCGTCGCTGCCCTCGAGCTCGACCTTCAGGCACCCTCCCTCGTGCACCAGTGCGCGCAGCGCATGGCGCGCGATCAGTGCGTTGCGGTGGATGCGCACGAAGCGCTCGCCGAACTCGTCGTGCAACGCCTTCAGCGACTCCTCCAGCAGCAGTTCGCCCTGGGCATAGACCACGCGCACGTATTTCTGGTCGGCCTGGAAGAAGATCACCTCGTCGATGGGCACCATGACGAGGTCACCATGGCGACGCGCGCAGAGGTGGCTGCGCGCGGTGCCACCCTCGATTTCGGAGAGCGCGCTCAGCTGGGCCCGGTTGACCCGCGCACAGTTGGCGAGCGCGGCAGCCAGGCGCTCGCCACGGATCGGCTTGAGCAGGTAGTCGACGGCATGGTGATCGAACGCCTCGAGCGCGTGTTCACCGTAGGCGGTGGTAAAGATCACCGCCGGCGGCGTCTCGAGCAGGGCGAGGTGCCGGGCCGTCTCGAGACCGTCCATCCCCGGCATGCGGATGTCGAGCAGCACCACGTCGGGCCGCAGCCGCTCTGCCGCGGCCAGGGCCTCGGCGCCGTTGCCGGCCTCGCCCGCGACCTCGAGGTCCGGCAGATCGCCGAGCTGGCGTCGCAGTCTTTCGCGGGCGAGCGGCTCGTCATCGACGACCAGCACACGCATCAGGCACGCCCGCGCATCGGCAGGCGCAGCGTGGCGCGGAAGCGATCCTCGACCAGCAAGGTCTCCAGCAGGCCGTCACTGCCGAAGAACGCCTCGAGTCGCGCACCGATATTCTCCAGCGCCATGTGATTGCCACCCGACCGTGGAGCTCCCTTGTTGGGCAGTGGATTCTCCATCACCAGCACGTAACTGTCGTTTTCACGGCTTCCTCGCACGTGGATTGTGCCCCCTTCGGCGCGCGGCTCGATGCCATGGTAAACCGCATTCTCGAGCAGCGGCTGCACGATCAGTGCTGGCATCGCGCACTCCTCTTCGACCTCGTCGACCTGCCAGTCGATACGCAATCGCTCCCCCAGCCTCAGCTGCTCGATGTTGAGGTAGCTGCGCGCAAGCTCGAGCTCAACCTCGAGTGGCACCCCCGACGAGGGGTTGGCCAGGCTCGCGCGAAACAGCTCGGCGAGATCCTCGATGGTCCTCTCGGCGACCTCCGGCCGGCTGCGCGTCAGGCTGGCCGCGGTGTTGAGGCTGTTGAACAGGAAGTGGGGGCGGATGCGCGCCTGCAGCGCCTCGAGGTGAGCGCGCGACTCGGCGAGTACCTGGCGCTGCCACTGGTGGCGCACGTAGAAGTAGCGCAGTGAAACCGCCGCGGCGATGGCACCGATCGCCAGGCTGCGCCAGACGAATCCGTCACGCCAACCCACCGGGAGCAGGACGTCGAGACCGAGCAGGTCGGCGAGCGCCAGTGCGATCAGCGACACGCCGAGGATCACGCCGAGCAGCAACAGGTAGGCCGCGCTCGCGGCCGGCACGTCGTCTAGGCGCGCGAGATGGCGTCGGGCGAAGCAGAGCACCGCGATGCCGGTCAGGGCGACCCACTGCACGTAGAGCGAGACCAGGCCGAGGTCGGACCAGCGGTCACCGCCGACGGCCGGCGCGAGGCTCAGCACCAGCGCCAGCATCTCGCCGATCACGACGACGGCGAAGACCACGCGCAGCCCGCAGAAATCGGGCAGGAAGGTGGTCGGCATGTCGCTTGCGCTCGGCTGGCGGCCCACGGCGGAGACTCGCTGGTTGACGCACCAAGTCTACCCGCTCGGCACGCCGGGTCGACTGCTATACTGCGCGGCCTTCGGGACGATCGATCACGGGCAGCAGTAATGAGCGACGACAAGCCGGCCGACAAGCTCTGGGGCGGACGGTTCAGCGAGCCTACCGACGCCTTCGTCGAGGACTTCACCGCCTCGGTCGGCTTCGACCGCCGTCTCTACCGGCAGGACATCGCCGGGTCGATCGCCCACGCGACCATGCTCGCCCG
>JAACFL010000249.1 GCA_009937385.1 Gammaproteobacteria bacterium
CGGGCGCTCGACGGCAACGCGTCGAGCGCGCTCGCATTCGACTACGGTGCGCTGGCCCGACCGCTGGCGGAGATGGGCTGGGCGGTGGTCGAAGAGGCGGCCTGAGCTAGGTCTTGGTGCCCTCGTAGGTGACACGCGCCGGGCCGAGGGTCGGTCGGGCCGGCAGATGGGGCCGCGTCTCCTGTGTGTCGGGCTTCAGCCTGACTCTGACCCCGATTGCCGCGATGGTGATGTCGGACTGAAGTCCGACCCACAATGGGAATACGACGGATGGCCGCCACTGGTTGATTGTGTTGGTAAGAGGGCCGCCCACGGCCCGTAAGTTGATCGATAATAAAGCCATGACCATCCGAACCGTGCTCCGCATGGGAGACCCGCGCCTGCGGCTCAAGGCTGCAGAGGTGGATCTGTTCGACACGCCCGAGTTGCACGCGTTGGTCGCCGACCTCTGGGAGACCATGGCCGCCGAATCGGGCGCGGGCCTCGCCGCGCCGCAGGTCGGCGTGCCGCTGCGGGTGGTGGTGTTCGGCTACCAGGAGAATCCGCGCTACCCCGATGCACCCCCGGTGCCGGAGACGGCGCTGGTCAACCCGGTCATCGAACCCCTCGACGACGTCATGGAAGAGGGCTGGGAAGGGTGCCTCAGCGTGCCGGGCCTGCGTGGCCTGGTGCCGCGCTACACGCGCATCCGTTACTCCGGTCATGATCCACACGGCCAGTCGATCGAACGCGAGGTCGACGGCTTCCATGCGCGCGTGGTGCAGCACGAGTGCGATCACCTCGACGGCATCCTCTACCCGCAACGCATGACCGATCTGGCGCGCTTCGGTTTCATCGAGGAGCTGGTCGCCTCGGGGACACTCGAAGCCCCGCTGCCGTGCGAGGACCCGCGCGACCCGTGACGGCAACCCGCACGCTGCTGCTCGGCACCGACGCCCCGTTCTCGTCCGCTGTTTTCAGCAGGCTCGTGCGCGCCGGTGTCGACGTCGTCGCGGTGGGTGTGGATGGGGAACACCCGTTCGCGCCGCTGTTCAGTGCGTCCACGCACGGTCATCGCGAGACGCTGGCCTCGCTGGCCAAGGCACAAGGCCTGCCGTTTCGGGCCATACCCGACGTCGACGCGCTGGAGGTGCGCGAGTGGATCCTGAGCCATGCGCCGGACTTCATCCTCGTCGCCTGCTTCTCCCAGGTCCTCCCGGAATCGGTATGCGCGAGCGCATGGCGTGACTGCCTGAACCTGCACCCGTCGCTGCTGCCGCGCTACCGGGGCCCCGCGCCGCTGTTCTGGCAGCTACGCGCCGGGGAGCAGGAGAGTGGCATCACGCTGCACCGTGTTGCGCCGAAGGTCGACACCGGACCGATCGTCGGACAGGTATGGGTGGATCTCGCTGGAGGACTCGACGGGGCGGCGCTCGAGGAGCGTTTCGCGGAGGCGGGCGTGAGGGTGTTTCTCGAGATGCTCGCCAAGCTGCCCGATGCGGCTGGGCACCCGCAGGCCGAGGTGGAGGCGAGTTGGCAGCCACATCCCTCGGCGGAGGATTTCCGCATCGATCCTGGCTGGTGCGCCCAGCACGCTTTCGACTTCATGCGCGGCACGGCGCACTGGGGGCAACCGTACCCGGTCACGGTCGAAGGGCATGCGTTCCTGCTGCGCGAGGCCATCGCGTGCGACTCCGGGGGAACGCTTGCCGTGCCGTTCGAGGTGGACGGCGACGCGTTGCGGCTGCGCTGCCACTCGGGTGTGCTCAAGGCCTCGCTGGCCTGAACGTTCCGGGTTTCTACCCGGCTCGTACGCGGCCTGGGGGCCGCTCTCGGCGTGATCAAGCGCCAACGCCAGAAGGGGTCAGAGTACGCTTACTCTGACCCCTGTCCGATCCTAAGCGTACTCTGACCCCTGCCCGATCCACATGCACCAGACGAGGTCAGAGTGAGCTTACTCTGACCCCTATCCGAAGGCGCTTTGGTTTTGTAGGTATGCCGCCCACGGTGTGATTTTGCCTTGTTTTCTAGATCAGAGCCGCAAGCGTGCGCTATAGCCGGCGCTGAGCACGGCCGCGATGCTTTCTTCATCGAGCAGGTCGATGTCGGTGTCGAGACGCGCCTTGCCGTGCGCGGTGAGGGTGTTACGGAACCCTTCGAGCTGCTCGAGGGGCACCGAGCAGCGACAGAGCGGGTCGCCTTGGATGGGCGCGATGTAACGGATGGTCGCCTCACGCTGCAGCAGCAGGGCGTCGATGCCGGCCGATTCGAGGTCGTGGGTCAGCAGCAGCCACCCGGTGAGCATCGCCTGGGTGGCGAGGCTGCCGGCGAACGCGGTGCCGTGCACGTTGTGGTTGCGCTCCAGCGGCACGCGCGTCACGACGTGGCCCGGTTCGAGGGTGACGATCTCCAGGCCCATCGCCGCGACCAGCGGAAAGGCGCGGTGGAGCCAGGCTTCGGTTTCGGCGAGCGTTCTGTTCACGCGCGGTCGGTGCCGGTCGCCCCCATCTGTTGCGACTCGGCGGTCGGCATGGCGGCGTCGATGCGCTTGAGCTCCTTCTGCAGGCCCTTGCCCACGGCGACCGTCCCCTCGTTGATGAACTGCTCGTGATTCCGCTCGACCAGGTTCGGGTCGTAGAGGTAGTTGACCATCACGCCGTAGGAGGCCTGGAGTCGCTCCTCGCTGAGGTCCGCGTAGGCATTTACGCGCTCGAGCTGGGCGCCGTTGGCGAGGTGGAAGGCTGCGACCGGGTCGTAGACTGAATTGCCGCGCCTGGCTCGCGCCAGGTAGGCCAGAGCGAGGTGAACCAGCGGTGCCTCGAGGAGCTCGCGCGGTTGATCCGCCACGGGGCGCCTGATCAGGTCGAGCAGGGCGTCGACGGCTGAGTCCATGCCGCTCGCCTCGCGCAGCGCGTCGGCATGTTCTGCGAGCAGCGCCTCGACGTGAGCACGGCCGAGCGGATTGCGCTCTTGGTCCAGCCCGTCGAGCACCTCGCGGAATCGCGGCAGCGGCGACAGCGTGGCGTAGTGCGCGATGCGTGGGAACTCGACGGCCAGCTCGGCGGCGACCTGCTTGATCAGGAAGTTGCCAAACGAGATGCCACGCAGGCCGTTCTGGCAGTTGTTGATCGAGTAGAAGACCGCCGTGTCGGCCTGCGAAGGATCGAGCACCGGGGCATCGAGGTCGAGCAGCGGCGGGGCGGCCGCGGGCAGACCCTTGACCAGCGCCACCTCGACGAAGATCAG
>JAACFL010000250.1 GCA_009937385.1 Gammaproteobacteria bacterium
CCGTTTGTGGCTGTCATTCGGCAGCGTTGTCATGCACATACTCCAGGACATGGACCGAGTCATCGGCGGCCTGGGCGAAGATGTCGATTCCATCGTTATCGTTGTCGATGGACGGCAGTTCGTCGAACTCGACCACCGTGAGGATCTGGACCTCTTGTTCCTCCCAGATCCCAGATCCAGGCTCAGTCTCTACCAGGATCGTCACGGAGACATCCCCGTAGGCATCTGTCCGGTCGTAGGTGTAACTTCCGACCAGGTCAGCCAAGTCTCCTTCTGCCTCGAGGAATGCGCTGATGTTGATGACCTCTTCAACCGACAGGTCGCCGGTCTTGTCGGAGGCAGCCGCGATCGCGGAAGCCGCGAGATCGAGACGTATCGACTCGGGCACCGTGAAGGTGTAGGTGACGTCACCTTCGCCTTCGACCGTGGTCGTGACCGACAGCGTGACTTCGCCATTGACCGCTTCGGTGGTCAGCAGTGCCTCGTAGATCGCGAGGTTCTCCAGTGGCGAGTCGATGGTCGCGTCACCGATGGTCAGCCGTCCGGCTTCATCCACCTTGACATCGACGTCCCAGGTCAGTCCGTCGAGTTTGCTCAGCGCCTCGACCAGCGAGTGCTCGAGCACCGAATCGGGCGACCGCGCGATGTTCAGGCGGCCGAACTCGACCTCGATGGGTGTCGCTCCGGGTGGTAGTTCACCGTCCACGGTGAGTGCGATGAGGTTCTCGGTAGTGCATTCCACATCGCCACACGGCTGAAGATTGCCGTTGGCATCGAGGATTGGAAGACCGGTGTCATCCCGCAGGACGATCCAGATGTCGCCGTAATCCCCGCCTTTCTTGGAGTCGCCTCCAGCATTGCCATCACCGCGGTGAGGATTGGCGTCCTTGTCGCCGCCCGCCCAGTCAGGCCGGTCGGAGTCGTCGTCTCCGTCATCTGCGAGGACCTTGTCGAGGTTGCCCTGGCCCTGGTGGTAGGCGCCAGGCCCGCCAGGCTCGCCTTGCCCTTGATGCATTTGATCAGACCCGCCGTTACCGCCCATCTGCTGAGCGGCGACGGCCGAGCCGACCAGAAAATCGGTCTGCAGGACTTCTCCAATGATGGGTGCTGCGAATATCACGGACGTTGCGACTGCAGCCGCGACGAGCGTGACCCTGCCCCAAGGGGACACATGTTTTGTTGATGATTGGGTCATGACTCACATCCTTGTTGCGCCACCAGCTAGTGATGACGTTTGGATGGGTCGGGCATGGCATTCACGTCCCTGCACTGGAGGCAGGCCTGCATGGCCAATCGGGAGGGCACCCGCTACATGCGAACGCCTAATCCGACCCTGAACACGCCCTCGCTGTTATCGAAATCCATCTCGTCAGACTGGCCATGTGTTGTGGAAAATACGTAGTTGCCATACTCAGTGTAGCTGTATTCCAGGCGAGTGAAGACCCGCTCGGAGAGGTTGATTTCGGCACCGATGCCGTACCTGAACCCATCGATATCGTCGTCACGAGCGACGTCGTTGACCGCATTGGGGCCCTTCACCCACGTGGTGTTGAAACGGGTCCAGACCTGTCCGGCCCGGGCGTAGATCAAGGTGCGATTTGGCAGGTGGTAGCCGAGCCTTAGTGCCAGCTCGCGGGAGCCTTCCCGGGTCACTGAGAAATTGCGTCCACCCACCGTACGCACGTGGCTCCAGCCGGCATCCCCGGCGTCGAGTTCGCCCTCGACGGCGAAGTGCCACCGATCCCGCGTCCAGGCGTAGCCAAGGAACGCGCCGCCGCCGCTGAACTCGGCGCGCCCGAATTCGCCGTAGAAATCGAAGCTGCCGGCAGCTTCGTTGTGGACGCCTTCGACTTCGCTCAAGAGGACGCTGCGCACCAGTGAGGCTCCGAGATAGGGTCCGGATTGCGGAGTCGGGAGTGAAGCGTCCGACGTGCTCTCCGATCCACCCCCGAAACGCCAGCCGAGCCCGATCTGGAAGAGGTCACGGCGTGGCTCCCAGCGCTCGGTCTCGGTCACCAGGTCGATGGCGACGTCATCGTAATCCGTGTGGCTGTAGTCGAGGCGCAGGAAGAGGTTGTCATCGGCCGGGATGTCGGTGCCGATGCCGTAGCGCAGGCCGTCCGAATCGATATCCCGCCGGAATGCGTTGTTGGGCTCGTCGTTACGCGCCACGGTGGCCGAGAACTCGCTGTCGACGATCCCGAGCCTGGCGTAGAGGAGACTCCCGTCCCTCGCCACGAAGCCGGGGCGCAGACTCACGGCATGGGTGTTCTCGGCTTCACCCGCGTAGACACGGCTCGAGGGTTTGGTCTTGTAGTGGGAGAAGCTCGCATCCGAAGACGCGACCTCGGCCTCCAGTCCCAGGAACCAGTGATCTGCGGTAAAGGCGTAGCCTCCGAATGCCCCCAGCGAGATGCCCATGGAGGTGTAAGGACCAGTATCGATGCCACTGCCTCGCTGACCCGTGGTTTCGAAGCCAAGGGCGTCGTGACCGAGTGTGATGCCGGCGTACAAGCCCGCCCAGGGGCTCGAGGGCCCAGCCGTGAAGAGGCTCGAGAAACGCTCGCCGCCAGGCCACGCCTCGGCAGGTCCAAGCCGTGCACCGAGGGTCAGCCAGACCAGTTCGCGGTCGAAGTCCTCGGTTTTCTGCAGGTTGGCGCTGTTGTCGACCTCAACCCGTGTCGAGGAGTCGCGCAGGTTGACGCGGTAGTTGGCGGACAGGTACCAGCGGCGGTCGAGTTCGTACTGCAACCCCACCTCGGCCGTGTAGTAGTCGTCGTCGCGGTCGACGTCCTGGTACGTCGCGCGTGCCATGCCGAGCTGTCCGCGGGCCGTGATCCCGGGCCGCAACCGGTGTGTCACGCCGGCATCGAGCGAGGTGTAGAGGTAGCTCGACGAGCCGGTGAGGGTCGTCTCCTCGAGCGAGCGGTCGAGCGCAAGCCGAACCTTGGTGGTGCGGCTGGGAAGCCAGCTCAGGTTGCCGCCGAAATCGACGGTGCTCACGGTGTCGAAGAGTGCGGCGTCGTAATCCTGGCGAAGTAGGCCCAGGTAGGCCTCGGCCTGGAGTCGGTTGCCCAGGCGCGCCAGCAGTCCACCGCCAGCCTGGTAGCCGGAGGAGTCGCGTCCGGAACTCGCCGCGTGGTCGTAGCTGCGGTGGTCATAGGTCGCCTGACCGTAGGCCTGCAGCGTGTCGCTGACCGGCCAGGTGAGCCGGC
>JAACFL010000251.1 GCA_009937385.1 Gammaproteobacteria bacterium
GCCGGAAGCGTGCCGCTGGCGTTCGCCTCTGGGAGTCCGTTCGGCGACGCCCACGGGGCCGTGATCGGTGCGGACGTGGCGCGGCAGCTCGGTTACGCGGTCGGCACCGAGATCGTCAACGCCCACGGCGCCGGCGACGTGGCCTTCGATGTCCACGACGAGGCCCCGTTCACGATCACCGGCGTGCTCGATCCGACCGGCACTCCGGTCGACCGCATGGTCTTCGTCTCCCTCGAGGGCTTCGCTGCGATCCACGCCGAATCGAAGTTCGAGGCGCGCGCGGCCGACCCTCTGGGGCGGTTGGGTGGTCGTCCTGCCACCCCTGCGCCACCCCGTGAGGCAGTCCACCACGAAGAGCACGAAGCGCATCACGAAGAGGCGGCGCGCCGGGATCACGACGAACACGCAGATCAAGAGGTGCACGACGCGCATGCCCCCGGCAAGCTCAATGCGGTCTACATCGGCCTGAAGTCGAAGAGCGCGGTGCTGTCGCTGCAGCGCTTCATCGCCGAGTACCCGGACGAGCCGCTCTCGGCCCTTCTGCCGGCGGCGACACTGCTCGAACTCTGGTCGCTGACCGCGGTCGCAGAGAACAGCCTGCGCCTGGTGGCGCTGGCGGTGGTGATTGCCGGCGTGCTCGGCATGCTGACCATGATCTCGGCGACGCTCGAGGCGCGGCGACGTGAGTTCGCGATCCTGCGCTCGGTCGGCGCGACGCCCTGGCACGTCTTCGCGCTGATCGTGTTCGAGGCCGCGGTGATCGTGTGCGCGGGGCTGGTCGTCGGCCTGCTGCTGTTCTACGCCGCGATCGCCACGGCGGGCCCGCTGCTCGCCGACGAGTTCGGACTGCACATGGGGCTCGACGCCCCGTCGTTGCGCGAATGGACCATACTGCTGACAGTCGGCGCCTTCGGCACGCTGGCGAGCCTGCTCCCGGCCTTTCGGGTCTACCGCAGGACGCTTGCCGACGGCCTGGCCCTGAGGATCTGACCATGCGCCTGCCCAAGGCCCTGTTGCTCCATCTGCTGCTGCCGCTCCTCGCCGCCGCGTTGCTCGTCGCACCGCTGGCCGCCAACGAGGCGCGGCAGATCGACTGGGAGGACCTCGCGCCAGAAATCGAGCCCTACGACGATCCGTTCATGGGGATGTCCTACGAACAGATCGACGCGATGCGCGACGTGGTCGCGTTCGCCGAGGCGGCCTCGGAGGATCCTGACCTGGCCGAGGCCGATGCCGCGGGGCGAAGGCTGCTCGAGGCCGCGGGTTTCGACATCGACTACCTGCTCAAACAGTACAAGGTGGTGCTCGCGAAGCTCGTCGCGGAGGCCACCGAGGTGAATCCCGAGGTGGTCGACACCCCGGTGCGCCTGCCGGGCTACCTGCTGCCACTGGAGATGAGCGGACGCAAGGCGGTCGAGTTCCTGCTTGTGCCCTATGTCGGCGCCTGCATCCACACCCCTCCACCGGCTCCGAACCAGGTGGTCTACGTGGTCTATCCCGACGGCTACGAGGCCGAGGGGCTGTTCACGCCGGTCTGGATCACCGGGCCGATGAAGGCCGAGGCCACCGAGCAGGTGGTTGGCTACTCCGACGGTTCGTCCGAGGTCAGGATCAGCTACCGGATGGACGCGACGCGGGTCGAGGCCTACTGAGGCGCGGGGGTCCCGTCGTCCGTTCTGCGCATGATTCCATCACGGCCGCATTGGCCGATTCCCAAACCCACCACACGAGGTAGACAACCATGACGATCAACGTAGGCGACAAGGTTCCCGGCGGCACGCTGGCCGAATCGACCGGTTTCGACGAGGCCTGCCCGCTGCGTCCGGAGGACGTGGACGTCGGTGCGGCGCTGGCCGGCAAGCGCGTCGCGATCTTCGGCCTGCCCGGGGCCTACACGCCCACCTGTTCCGCCCAGCACGTGCCGGGGTACCTCGCCCAGATGGATGCGCTCAAGGCGAAGGGCGTCGACGAGGTGTGGTGCGTGGCGGCCAACGACGGCTTCGTGATGGCCGCATGGGGGCGCGACCAGGGTGCGATCGGCCAGATCCGTTTCCTCGGCGATGGCAGCGCGCTGTGGGCCAAGGCGCTCGGCCTCGACCTCGACCTGACCGAGCGCGGCATGGGCGTACGCATGAATCGCTTCTCGATGCTGGTCGACGACGGCGTGGTCACCCAGCTGAACGTCGAGGGCCCGGGGAAGTTCGAGGTTTCGGACGCCGAGACGCTGCTCGGCCAGATGGGCTGATCGCACCGTCCCCGGGTGGCTCGGTGATTCATCGCGGCCTGGGGTCCGCTCCTACAACGAACAGTCGCCGCATGCAGGAGCGTTGCCCGCGGCGCGATGGAATGCCGATTCAGCCCCGCCCGTTCCTGACGTAGCCGTCACGCGTCTGTGGCAGCTTGCGTTCGAGCAGGCGCCCGGCGACCAGCGTGCGCAGCACCTGCGCGGTGCCGCCGCCGATGGTGAACATGCGCGCGTCGCGTGCCATGCGCTCGAGCGGCAGGTTGCGTGAGTAGCCGGCCGCACCGTGCAGCTGCAGCGCGTCGTTGGTGACCTTGATCGCGGTCTCCGAGGCGAGGATTTTGGCCTGGGCCGCGAGCGTGGGCTCGGGGAAGCCGTCCACCCCGGCGCTGGCCGCGGCGCGATGCACCAGCGCACGCGCCGCCTCGAGGCCGATCGACATGTCGGCGAGCATCCACTGCAGGCCCTGGAACTCGCAGATCGGCCGGCCGAACTGCTCGCGCAGCTGGACGTAGTCGAGCGCCTTGTCGAACGCGCCCTGGGCGATGCCGAGCGCCACCGTCGCGGCGCCGACGCGCTGGCCGTTGTAGGCGTTCATGAGCCCGGCGAAGCCGCGCTTGATGCCCTCCGGAGGGATCACGACGTCCTCGGCCGGTATCTCCAGGTCGTCGAAGACCACTTCGGTCTCGGGGATGCCGCGCAGCCCCATCGCCGGCTCGCGGTGGCCGATCACCAGCCCTTGCGGCGTGCCGGCGTCGGGGTCGCGCAGCACGATGAAACCGGCGATGCCGAGCTCCTGGTCCTGCTCGTCGAAGGCGCGCGCGAACACCAGGTGCAGCTGCGAAACGCCGCCGCCGGTGATCCAGTGCTTGGTGCCGTTGAGGATCCAGCGGTCGCCGCGGCGGCGGGCGGTGGTGGTCATCTCGGTCGCCGCCGAGCCCGCTCCGGGCTCGGTGATGCAGATCGCCGG
>JAACFL010000252.1 GCA_009937385.1 Gammaproteobacteria bacterium
GGTGACACCTCGCTCGGCCTGATTCTGGTCACCATCTATCTCGTCTTGGCCACGCTCGTAGACAACGTGCTCAAGCCGATCCTGCTCGGCCGGGGCGTCGATGCCCCGATGCCGGTGATCCTGCTCGGCGCCATCGGCGGTATGGTCGCGGCCGGCATCATCGGCCTGTTCATCGGCGCCGTGGTGCTGGCGGTGGGCTACCAGATCTTCATGGCCTGGGTCGACGAGGTCGAATTGCCCTCACCCGGGGCGCCTGAAGGGAAGGTGTCGGAAGCCGAGGCTGATTGAATCCGCCCATGCGACTTCCCGCGCCAAGGTTTCGGCGACGCCTCGCGCTGATTGGCGTCTCGCTCGCCCTGGCCGCGTGCACCACCCTCGGTCCCGATTACCGCGAGCCCGACGTCGAGTGGCTCGCCACCTGGCAGCCGACCTCGCCACTGCCTACGCGCACCGGCAAGGCCGTTGACCACGCGTTCTGGTGGGCGCTGTTCGAGGATCCGGCGCTCAACCGTCTGATCGATACGGCGCGTGAGGACAGCCCCACGCTGCGCCTCGCCGGGCTGCGCATCCTCGAGAGCCGGGCGCTGCTCGGCATTGCCGGCAGCACGCTCTATCCGCAGGTGCAGCAGGTCACCGGTGCCGTCGCCTACGTCAACCAGCAGCAGCGCGGCGGCGCGGTCGCGCAGCGCACCGACAGCCTGGCCAGCTACGAGGCGGGTTTTGCGCTCGGCTGGGAGCTCGACTTCTGGGGCCGCTTCCGGCGCGGTGTCGAGTCGGCCGACGCGGCGTTCTTCGCCTCGGTCGCCAACCAGCAGGACGTGCAGGTGCTGCTTGCCGCGCAGGTGGCCGACCTCTACTACGCCTACCGCACCACCCAGCTGCGCATCGGCATTGCACGGCAGAACGCCAAGATCCAGAAGCGCAGCTTCGAGATCACCGAGCGGCTGTTCAACAGCGGGTCCAACTCCGAACTCGACGTGCAGCAGGCGCGCACGCAGTACCTGACCACGCTGTCGACCATCCCGCAGCTCGAGCAGACGCTGGTGCAGGTGCGCAACGCCCTCGGCGTGCTGCTCGGCCGTCCACCCGGCGACCTGCCCGAACTTGCCGGTGGCTACGCGGCGCTGCCCGCGATCGGTGGCGCCGAGGTCGCGACGATCCCGGCGAACCTGTTGCTGCGGCGTCCCGACGTGCGTGTCGCGGCCTGGCAGGTGGCGGCCCAGTCGGCGCAGATCGGCCTCGCCGAGGCCGACTTCTACCCGGCGATCTCACTGCTTGGTTCCATCGGCTGGTCGGCCACCTCCATCGACGGCAGTCCCGACGTGACGACGCTGGGCGTCGGACCGTCGCTGAAGTGGAACGTGTTCGACTACGGACGCATCGAGAACAACGTCCGCGTGCAGGACGCCCGGCTGCAGCAGCTGATCGAGGCCTACCGGCAGAGCGTGCTGCAGGCCGCGCGCGAGATCGACGATGCGCTGGTCGGGCTGGTCAAGACCAGCGAGCAGCAGGCCATCCTCGACCAGGCCGTCGAGGCGTCGCGCCGCTCGCTGGAACTGGCCAATTCGCGCTACCGCGAAGGCTATGCTGGCTTCCAGCGCGTGCTCGACGCGCAGCGCGCCGTCGCGGGGCAGGACGAGCGCAGCCTGGTCAACCAGGGCAACCACGTCTCTTCCGTCATCGCGCTCTACAAGGCGCTTGGCGGCGGCTGGACCGACAGCGGTGTGGCCGGGTGGGTCCCCGAACCGGTGCGCGAGTCCATGACGCAACGGACCGATTGGGGCGAACTGCTCAACGCGCCCTTACCAGAGAACAGCCCGACCTCGACGCCACCCGCAAGCAAGGCACCAACCGATGAGTGACAAGGACACGATTCCTGAGCAACCGACCGAGGAGCCGGTGGATAAGCCAGCCGACCCGCCTGCGCCTCCCGCCGAGCCAACGCCGCAGGATGCGGCGTCGCGCACGGTCAACCGCGGCGCGCTGATCATCGTCGTTCTGATCCTGTTGAGCTTCGCGTGGTACCTGTTTGCCGACCGGTTCACGCCGTACACCCGCCAGGCACGCCTGCAGGGCTTCGTGGTTGGGGTGGCGCCCGAGGTGGCCGGGGTGGTCAGCGAGGTGCAGGTGCGCAACGATGAAATGGTCGCCGCGGGCCAGCCACTCTTCCTGATCGATTCGACCTCCTACGAAATCGCCCTCAAGCGCGCCGAGTCCGACTACGAGAGCGCCCAGCGCCAGGTCGGCGCGGGCGGGGCCTCGGTCGAGGCGGCGCGTGCCCAGCTGCGCGCCGCGATCGCCAACCGCGAGAAGGCGCAGAAGGATGCCGAGCGCCTCGAGCGCCTCTACAAGGAGGACCCGGGCGCGATCTCGGTGCGGCGTCTCGAGGTTGCCCAGGCGTCGTATGCCTCGGCGAAAGCGGGGGTCGATGCGGCCGAGGCAGACATCCAGCGCGCCATCGAGCAGATGGGTGGTGACGAGGAGGACAACACCATCCTCAAGACCGCGCTGACTGCGCTTGAGAAGGCCCGACTCGATCTCGACAAGACCGTGGTGCGGGCCCCGTCGCGCGGCGTGGTCACGGACCTGCGGGCCGATGTCGGCCGCTTCGCTGGCACCGGCAGCCCGGTGGTGACGCTGATCGCGATCCAGGACGTCTGGATCAACGCCGAGTTCACCGAGAACAACCTCGGCCACCTCGAACAGGGCAGCCCGGTCGAAATCATCTTCGATGCGCTGCCGGGCTCGGTCTTCACCGGTGAGGTGCGTAGCATCGGCCTTGGCGTCAGCGCGGGCCAGGCGCCGGCACCCGGTACCCTGCCGACCATCCAGAACAACCGGGACTGGTTGCGCCAGGCACAGCGCTTCCCGGTGGCGATCGGATTCGACGTGAGCCAGGACGAGCGGCTGCGCGGTCAGATTCGTGTCGGTGGCCAGGCCTCGGTGATCGCCTACACGGGCGAACACCCGCTGCTCGACACCCTCGGCCGCTGGTACATCCGGCTGCTGAGCTGGCTCTCCTACGTCTACTAGGGGAGGGCGCGGCATGCATCCCCAGGCGCGGTGGGTTTTCAGGCTGAGCCTGACCGTCGCGCTCGCACTGCTGCTGGGCTACATGCTGCCGATGGCGTTGCCGTTCCTGCCACCGATCTTCGCGCTGATGCTGAGCGCGAAGCCGGGACCGGCGATGCCGCTGAAGGCGCTGAT
>JAACFL010000253.1 GCA_009937385.1 Gammaproteobacteria bacterium
CTCGGCACGCGGGTGATCGACCGCTGCAACCTCACCGTACTCGAAGAGCCTGGCCAGGAGGAGACCGCCCGCTTCCTGGCGGATCACCGGGTGCGCATCGTCGCGTCCCTGCCGTGCTACCTCGAGGAGAACGTCGACCAGCAGCGCGGCAAGGGGGTCTACGAGACCAGCCTGCGGGTGCTGCGTCAGCTGAACGCCCTCGGTTACGGCCAGCCCGACAGCGGGCTCGTGCTCGACCTGGTCTACAACCCGCAGGGCCCCGTGCTGCCTCCACCCCAGGAGCCGCTCGAGCTCGACTACAAGCGCTTTCTCCACGAGCAGCACGCCGTGGTCTTCAATCGGCTGCTGACCATCGCCAACATGCCGATCAACCGCTTCGGCGGCATGCTGTTGGCCAAGAACGCCTTCGGTGACTACATGGCGACGCTGCAGGGCGCCCATCGTGACGAGAACCTCGCGTCGGTGATGTGCCGCTCGCTGCTGAGCGTCGACTGGCAGGGCTACGTCTACGATTGCGACTTCAACCAGATGCTGTCGATGCCCATGTCGGGCTGCGCGGCCGATCGCCGTCGCAGGCCACTGCTATGGCTGCACCGCGGGGCAGGGCAGCAGCTGCAGCGGCGCGTTCTGATCCCGTGATGCTCTCGGTGATCGTCCCGACGCGCAACGAGGCCGGGACGGTCACAGCCCTGCTTCTCGCCCTGCAGCCCTGGCGTGACCCGTCGTGCGAGGTGATCGTCGTCGACGGCGGCAGCCAGGACGCCACGGTGGATCACGCCAGGCCGCTGGCCGATCGCGTCCTCGAGTCAGCGCCCGGCCGGGCACGGCAGATGAACGCCGGTGCCAGGGCCGCGCGAGGCTCTCAACTCTGGTTCCTGCATGCCGACAGCCGGGTTCCGGCGGATGCCGTGCCCGAGCTGCGCACGGCGCTTGCTCGGGCCGGCTGGGGTCGCTTCGACGTTCGCCTGTCCGGGGGGCATCCGCTGTTCCGGCTCATCGAGCAGGCGATGAACCTGCGCTCACGCTGGAGCGGCATCGCGACCGGTGACCAGGGGCTGTTCGTGCGCCGCGACTGGTTCGAGCGGGTGGGTGGTTTCCCCGAGATCGAGCTGATGGAAGACGTGGCGCTGAGCCGCCGCCTCAAGCGTCTCGGGCGACCGACCTGCCTGTGTACCCCGCTCGGCACCTCGAGTCGACGCTGGGAGCGTGACGGCATCCTGCGCACGGTGGTCCTGATGTGGTCGCTGCGCCTGCGCTACGCATTGGGCGCTTCTCCGGCGGGACTGGCCCGGCGCTACCGCCATGGCTGACCGGTTGCTGGTCTTCGCGCGGGCGCCGGTGCCTGGCGCGGTCAAGACCCGGCTGGTGCCAACGCTCGGCCCGGAGGGGGCCGCGGACCTGCACGCCCGGTTGCTGGAGCGGACGCTCCAGACGGCCTGTGCCACGGCGCTCGCGCCGGTCGAACTGTGGTGCACGCCCGACACCGCCCATCCCGCGTTCACGGCCGCGTCCACCCGGCTGGACGTGAAGCTGCGAGCCCAACCGGAGGGCGACCTCGGCCGGCGCATGCTCGCCGCGCTCGAGTCGGCATTGGCCGACGGGGACCGCGCACTGCTGGTTGGCTGCGACTGCCCGGCACTGACGGCCGACGACCTGGCCGAGGCGTTCGCGGCACTGGCCGACCACGACGTGGTGCTGGGTCCGGCGGAGGACGGTGGCTACGTATTGGTGGGCGCACGGCGGGTCTCGCCGGTGCTGTTCGACGGCATCGAATGGGGCGGCCCACGCGTGTTGCACCAGACGCGCGGGCGGCTGGTGGCGCTCGGCTGGCGCTGGCACGAGCTGCGCACGCTGTGGGACGTCGACCGTCCGGAGGACGTGGAACGGCTCGCAGAACTCGGCCTGGGCTGAACCGCGACCTGCTATCATCGCGGCCCGTAGCGCGGCCCCGTCGCCGATCTGGCACGGCGCCGCGGCCCATCGACCAGGACCCGGCCACCTAGCAGCCATGCAGCCCGTCATCGCTCTCGTCGGCCGCCCCAACGTCGGCAAGTCCACGCTGTTCAACCGGTTCACGCGCAGCCGCGACGCGCTGGTCGCCAACCTGCCCGGGCTGACCCGAGATCGCCAGTACGGTCTCGGTCGCCTCGACGGTCGCGAGTGCCTGTTCATCGACACCGGTGGGCTGAGCGGCGATGCCGAGGCGCTCGACGCCGCGATGGCACGCCAGACCCTGCGCGCGATCGACGAGGCCGACCTGGTGGTGCTGCTGGTCGACGGACGCTCCGGCCTGACCGCCGCCGACGAGCAGATCGCCCAGCAGTTGCGCGAGCTGGGCATGCCGCTGTTGCTGGTGGTCAACAAGACCGACGGCCTCGATGCCGATGCCGCCTGTGCCGAGTTCCACGGCCTGGGTCTCGGCGAGCCGTGGCCGATCGCCGCGAGCCACGGTCGCGGCGTACGCCAGCTCGGCGAGACGATCCTGGCCGAACTTCCGGAACAGGTCGCGACCGAGCCGGGTCCTGGGCCCGGGGAAGACGGCGAGGGCATCCGCGTCGCCGTGGTCGGCCGCCCCAACGTCGGCAAGTCGACGCTGATCAACCGGATCCTCGGCGAGGAGCGGCTGGTCGCCTTCGATCAGCCCGGCACCACCCGCGACAGCGTCGCGGTCCCGTTCGAGCGCGACGGGCGATGCTACACGCTGGTCGACACCGCCGGCCTGCGCCGGCGCGGCAAGGTCTTCGAGGCGGTCGAGAAGTTCAGCGTGGTCAAGACGCTGCAGGCGATCGAGCGGGCACACGTGGCGATCCTGGTGCTCGACGCACGCCAGGGGGTCGCCGAGCAGGACGCGGCACTGCTCGGGCTGGTGCTGGATGCCGGCCGTGCCGTGGTGGTCGCGATCAACAAGTGGGACGGCTTGAGTGATGCCGAGCGCGACGAGGTGCGACGGGTGTTCGACTTCCGCCTCGGGTTCCTCGATTTCGCCGACATCCACTACATCTCGGCGCTGCACGGCAGCGGCGTCGGCAAGCTGTTCGGCTCGGTCGACCGTGCCTTCGCCTCGGCCACCCTCGATTGCAAGACCGCGCAGTTGACCGAGATCCTGCAGCGCGCGGTGCAGCAGCACCCGCCGCCGTTGGTGCGAGGCCGGCGCATCAAGCTGCGCTACGCCCACCAGGGTGGGCGCAACCCGCCGCTGATCGTCATCCACGGCAACCAGACCGGCAGCGTGCCGCCGGCCTACAAGCGCTACCTGGCCAACACCTACCGCAAGGTGCTCGACCTGACGGGAACCCCGGTGCGCATCGAGTTCCGCACCGGTGAGAATCCTTACGAGGGGAAGAAGAACGTGCTGACCCCACGCCAGCAGGCGCGGCGCAAGCGGTTGATGCGTCACGTCAAGAAGCGCTGAGCGCCCCGGTTTTCCTGCCTGCGCCCGTCGTGGCGCGCGGCACCGTCACCCGCCCTTGCCGGACCCCTTGTCGGAAGGCGCCGCCGGCCGGGGTGGCGGCAGGAACAGGCCCGGGTCGACGTAGGTCCCGTTGAGCCGCACCGACAGGTGCAGGTGCGCTCCGGTGACCCGGCCGGTCGCGCCGACGGTGCCGATGCGCTGGCCCTTG
>JAACFL010000254.1 GCA_009937385.1 Gammaproteobacteria bacterium
CTGGCCGAGGCCGGTGCCGCGGTGGTGCTCGGCGCGCGGCGTGGTGAGCGCATCGAGGCACTGGCCGCCGAGATCAGCCGCCAGGGCGGCCAGGCGCTGGCCACGCCGCTCGACGTGACCGACGAGGCATCGGTCGGCGCGGCGTTCGATGCCGCCGAGGCGTCGTTCGGCACGGTCGACGTCGCGGTCTGCAATGCCGGCATCGGCGTCACCGCGTCGATCCTCGACAGCGGACCCGACGACTGGGACGACGTGCTCGAGGTCAACCTCCACGGTGTGCGCCGCGTCGCCCGCGAATGCGCTCGGCGCCTGGTCGCGGCCGGCAAGCCCGGCAGCATCGTCAACGTCGCCTCGGTGCTCGGCCTGCTGGCCCAGGCCAATCACGCCGGCTACGCGGCGTCCAAGGCGGCGGTGATCCAGCTGACCCGGGCCATGGCGCTGGACCTCGCACGCCACGGCATCCGCGTCAACGCGCTGGCGCCGGGCTACGTCGCGACCGACATCAACGCCGAGTTCTTCGCCAGCGAGGCGGGCCAGCGCTACGTCAAGCGTCTCCCGGCCCGGCGGCTCGGCGCGCCCGAGGAGCTGGACGGTCCATTGCTGCTGCTCGCCAGCGATGCAGGCAGCTACGTCAACGGCACGGTGCTGGTCGTCGACGGCGCACACACCGCCAAGCTCGGCTGATGGCGGAGATCTACCTCGTCCGCCACGGCCAGGCTTCGCTGGGCAGCGACGACTACGATCGCCTGACCGAGACCGGGGCGCGCCAGTCGCGCTGGCTCGGGGAGTACTACGCCGAACGTGGCCTCGCTTTCGATGCGGTGTTCACCGGCAGCCAGAGGCGCCACACAGAGACCCTGGAGGCGCTGGTCGAGGCGCTGCCTGGCACGCCGAAGCCGAGTGTGCTGGCGGGACTGGACGAGTACGACTTCGGTGCGCTGATCCGCGCGACCACCGGGGCTCCGTCGCTGCAGGAAGCGATCGAGCGCAGCCCGGAGGGCGATCGTCGCTCGATCTACACATTGCTGCGCGGTGCGCTCGAGGCGTGGGCCGCGGGGCGCATCGACGACGAGGTGCCCGAGAGCTGGGCGGCCTTCGGTCGGAGGGTCGGCTCGGCGCTGGAGGAGTTGTCGGCGGCAGCCGGCCGGGGACGTCGGGTGCTGGTGGTCTGCTCCGGCGGACCGATCTCGCGGCTGCTGGGGTTGGCGCTGGAACTCGCCGACCGCACGACCATCGGTCTGAACCTGCAGATGCAGAACAGCGCGTTTGCGCATCTCTACCACGACGGCGAGACCTTTCAGCTCGCCAGCTTCAACAGCCTGCCGCACCTGGACCGCCCGGAGAGGCGCGCGGCCATGACACACATCTAGGGGAAGAAGATGCAATTCGATCATTCACCGAAGGTGCGCGAGCTGATGCAGCGCGTCGAGGCGTTCATGGACGCGCATGTCTACCCGGCCGAACAGGCCTATTTTGAATACGTCGAGCAGGCCGAGGACCGCTGGACCATCCCGCCGGTGATGGAAGAGCTGAAGCAGAAGGCGCAGGCCGAGGGGCTGTGGAACCTGTTCCTCGCCGAGTTCGAGGATTTCGGCTACGGCCTCTCCAACCTCGAGTACGCGCCGCTTGCCGAGATCATGGGGCGCTCACTGATCGGCGCCGAGGTGTTCAACTGCAATGCCCCCGACACCGGCAACATGGAGGTGCTGGCGCGCTTCGGTACCCCGGAGCAGCAGGCGCGCTGGCTCAAGCCGCTGCTGGCTGGCGAGATCCGCTCGGCTTTCGCGATGACCGAGCCGGGCGTCGCCTCGTCCGACGCGACCAACATCAAGTGCTCGATCACCCGTGACGGCGACGACTACGTGATCAGCGGGCGCAAGTGGTGGACCACGGGTGCGCCCGACCCGCGCTGCAAGATCCTGATCGTCATGGGCAAGACCGATCCCGACGCCGACCGCCACCGCCAGCAGTCGCAGGTGCTGGTGCCGATGGATGCCGAAGGCGTGAAGTTGCTGCGACCGCTGACCGTCTACGGCTACGACGACGCGCCGCACGGCCACGCCGAGCTGGTGCTCGACAACGTGCGCGTGCCGGTGACGAACCTGATCGGCAACGAGGGCGACGGTTTCGCGATCGCCCAGGCGCGTCTCGGCCCGGGCCGCATCCACCACTGCATGCGCCTGATCGGCTGCGCGCAGCGCGCGCTGGAGATGATGTGCCGGCGTACCGAGTCGCGCGTGGCGTTCGGGCGCAAGCTGAGCGAGCAGGGCTCGGTGCGCGAGGATGTTGCGAACTCCGCGTGCGAGATCGAGCAGGCGCGGCTGCTGACGCTCAAGGCCGCCGACAAGATGGACCACAACAGCTACAAGGACGCGCGCGACATGATCGCGATGATCAAGATCGTCGCGCCGCTGATGGCGCAGCGGGTCATCGATCGTTCGATCCAGGCGCACGGGGGCGGCGGACTCAGCGAAGACTTCTTCCTGGCGCGAGCGTTCAGCTACGCGCGCTACTGCCGGATCGCCGACGGCCCCGACCAGGTGCATATGGCCTCGCTCGGCAAGCAGCTGATCCGGCGCCACAACGGGCAGGCCGAGTGAACGAGACCGGACACGCTTTCGACACGGCGCGCCTCGCGGCCTACCTCGAGGCGCATGTCCCGGGTTTTCGTGGGCCGCTGACCGCCGAGAAGTTCGCCGGAGGTCAGTCGAACCCGACCTTCCGTATCGAGGCCGCGTCGGGCCGTTACGTGCTGCGGCGCAAGCCGCCGGGCGAGCTGCTGAAGTCGGCGCATGCGGTCGATCGCGAGTTCCGCGTGCTCGAGGCGCTGCATGGCGGCAGCGTGCCGGTCGCGAAGCCGTTCCACCTCTGCACCGACGACGACGTGATCGGCAGCTGGTTCTACCTGATGGACCACGTAGACGGGCGGATCTTCTGGAACCCGGCGCTTCCCGAACTCGACAGCGCGCAGAGAGGCGCGATCTACGATGAGATGAACCGCGTGCTCGCCGCGTTGCAAGCGGTCGACGTCGACGCCGTCGGGCTCGCGGACTATGGGCGGCCCGGCAACTACTTCGAGCGCCAGGTAGGGCGCTGGACCAAGCAGTACCGCGCCTCCGAGACCGAGCACATCGACGCGATGGAGCGGCTGCTCGAATGGCTGCCCGGCGCGACACCGCCCGACGACGGCC
>JAACFL010000255.1 GCA_009937385.1 Gammaproteobacteria bacterium
TGCGCGCGTAGTCGGCGCCGCCGTCCAGCAGGCGGTTGAGGTCGACGCCGGCCGAGAAGATCCGCCCCTGGCCGGTGACCACCAGCGCCGACGGTGGCTTCGCGGCATAGGCTTCGAAGCCCTCGGCGAGCGCCGTGCAGAACTCGGTGTCCATGACGTTCGCCTTGCCGTATGCAAGGGTAACGACGGCGACGCCGTCGTCGCGCTGCGTGCTCTCGATCATTCGCTTGCCTCCATGGGTGTTCTGATCAGGATGCCACGAGTTCGCCGGCATAGGGGAACAGCGCCGGTGCGCCTCCGGTATGCCAGAAGAGCAGTGTCGCATCGCGGTCGAATCGGCCGTGGCGCACCAGGTCCAGCAACCCGGCCGCGGCGCGCCCGGTGTAAACGGGGTCGAGCAGCAGGCCCTCGCGACGGGCGAACAGCCCGATCGCCTCGCGCTCGGCCGCGCCGACCACGCCGTAACCGCCGCCCAGGTAGCCCTCCTCGATCACGAAGTCGTCGACGTCGAAGCGTGCATCCAGACCGGCCAGCTGGGCGGTGGCGTTGGCCAGCCCGGCGAGCTGTCCGGGGTAGCCGTGCCCGGCGACCTCCTCCTTGTCGATGCGGATGCCGACCAGCTCGGCGTCGAGGCCGCAGGCACGCATGCCGACCGCCATGCCGGCCTGGGTGCCGCCCGAGCTGCTGGCGAAGACGATGGCATCGACCCGCTGTCCGGCGACGTCGAGCTGCTCCTTCAGCTCCTGCATCGCAACGACGTAACCGAGCGCACCGGTCGCGTTGGAACCGCCGTAGGGGATCTCGCAGGGACGCCGCCCGGCTTCGCTCAGCGCACCGACCACCGCGGCGAGCCGTTCGCCCTTGCGCTCGCTGCCACACCAGTGAACGGTCGCACCGAGGAGGTGGTCGAGCAGCAGGTTGCCGTCGGGTCGCGCGGGTGGCGCACCACCGAGCAGCAGGTGGCAGTCGAGACCGAGCGCGGCGGCGGCCGCGGCGGTCTGGCGGCAGTGGTTCGACTGCGCGGCGCCGGCGGTGACCAGCACGTCGGCGCCTTGCGCAAGGGCGGCACCGACCAGGAACTCGAGCTTGCGCGTCTTGTTGCCGCCGAGACCCAGGCCGGTCTGGTCGTCGCGCTTGACCAGCAGCCGTGGACCGCCGAGCTCGTCCTCGAGTCGCGGCAGACGGTGCAGCGGGGTCGGCAGGAACGCCAGCGGCGTGCGCGGCCGCGCGGCGAGGTCGATCACGCCGGCCCCGGCAGCGCGTAGCCGAGCGCCTCGTCGAAGCGCATGCGCCCCGGCACGAACAGCCCGCTGCCGCGCGCCACCTCGCGCTCGCGCTCGTCGAAGAGCACCGCCTCGGCGATCACCTGGCTGCGCGTTGCATTGAGCACGCGGCCACGCGCGGCGAGCCGGCCCTCCGCCACCGGGCGGGTCAGGTAAGTCGTGAATGTCGAGGTGACCAGGAAGTGGCCGTCGCGCAGCGATGCGGCGGCGAAGTAGGCCGCATCGTCGAGCGCCTTGAAGTAGACCGAGCCATGCAGCGTGCCGGCGGCGTGGTGGAACTCCGGGCGCACCGCGAACGTGACCTCGGCGGAACCGTCCCCAATGGTGATCTCCGGGGCGTAGAACTCGTTGCACGGCGAGCAGCGGTACATGTTCTCGAGCTTGCGGTGGTGATCGGGATCCACGCTTCGCTCCGTCAGGCCACGGCATCGGGCCGGCAGCCCAGCAGGTGCACGATGCGCATCGTCAGCACCGTGTCGCCGTGCTGGTTCTCGGCCCGGTAGTCCAGGGTGACCAGGCCGCGGTCCGGGCGCGAGCCGGAGCGCCGCGCGGCGGCCACCTCGACCTCGGCGTGGAGCGTGTCGCCGGGCCGCACCGGTGCCAGCCAGCGCAGCTGCTCGATCCCGGGCGAGCCGAGGCTGCAGTCGGCGAGCCGGCCCTGGTCGACGAACAGCCGGAAGCAGAGCGCCGCGGTATGGAAGCCGCTCGCGATCAGGCCGCCGTAGGGGGACTCGGCGGCGGCGGTGGCATCGACGTGAAACGGTTGCGGGTCGAACTGCTGGCCGAAATCGACGATCGACGCCTCGGTCAGGGTCACACCGCGCGTGACGATGCGCTCACCGACCGTGAAATCCTCGAAGTAGTGCCCCGCACCCACGCCTCAGCGCACCAGCAGCCAGGTTCCGAGCAGCATGCAGGCGACGCCGAACAGCCGCGCCGGTTCGAATGCGCGCGGCGCGGCGCCGAGCAGGCCGTGGTGCTCGATCAGCGCGCCGGTGATGTACTGCACCGCGACGACCACCGTCAGCGCGGCGATCAGGCCGAGGCGCGGTGCGCTGTAGCCGATCGTGCCGACGATGACCAGGCCGGTCACGCCCACGATCAGCGTGTACCAGGGCAGCGTGGGCCAATTGGCGAGGTTGCCGCCACGCAGCACGAGCAGCACCACGCCGATCAGCAGCGCTCCGCCGACGTAGTTGATGAAGACCGCCTCCAGCGTGCCAAGCCCGCGGTCGATCACGCCCATGAACTGCGCCTGCAGGGCCACGGCGATGCCGCCGAGGGACGCCACAAACACCAGCCACGCGGTACTCTCCATCGCCGTTCCTCCTGCTAGCTTCGCGTTCTGAGTATACGGGTCAGCCGGACGCGCCGAGCAGGCGATCGAGCAGCGTGCCGCCGGTCTCCAGCGGACAGGTCAGGAGCATGACCGCGAAGGCGACGATCCCGATCGGCAGCAACACCCCCCAGAGAAAGCGCGGTCGACGCAGCGCCGCCGTGTAGGGCGGGCCGGTGCGCACCAGCAGCAGTGCGAGCACGACGGCGATCGGCAGCGCGGACAGCAGCGGGAATGCGATCGGCCAGGCGATGTAGTACATGCCGACCAGCGGTGCCATGTCGACGGCATCGGCCAGAACGAAGAACAGCAGCCACCCGCCAAACAGCCCGGCACAGATTTGCAGCGTACCCAGCAGCGTAGCGACCAGCAGGTCGACCATCAGCCGAGGCGCAACCCGTAGACGAGATGATCCCAGGCTCTGCCGTCGATGCGTGCCACGCCAGGCAGTCGCCCCCAGCAGGCGAAGCCGTGGTGCTCCAGGAACGCGATGCTCGGCGCGTTGTGCGCGAGCAGCA
>JAACFL010000055.1 GCA_009937385.1 Gammaproteobacteria bacterium
CGTCCAGCGCCGCCTCGAGGCGCACCTTGAGCGTCTCGTGCGGGTTGTTCATGGAGAGTTTCTCCATGACGTTGATGAACACCATGCCGTCGCCGCGCTTGCGGCCCATGGTGTGCTCGACGTGGAGGCGCTGCGCCTCGGCCAGCTCGCCGAGGTCGAACTGGGCGATCGACTTGTCGTCGTTGCCGACGTTGAACTTGTACTTGGCCAGCTTCCCGGCCACGTAGCGCGTGTGGTACCGGCGGTCCGAGATGGTCGGCACCATGGCGTCGGAGATGTGGCCGATACCACCGAGCCGTGCGGCCTCGAGGGCCAGGTCGGAGGTCGAGATATCGACACCCATGCCGCCGATCATCAGCGGCACGTAGTCTCTGCCGCCCAGCGCGAGGCGGAAGTCGTCGAGGCATTTCATCGCGTTGTCCTGCGTCGGCGTACCGGGATCGCGTTGGAGTGTTGGGCGGCCAGGCCGCCGGGCGGGTGGCCCGGATTATGCGCGTTCACGTGCGCTTAGCCAAGAAACCCGGGAGAGCTAGGGGCTTTGGACAATCGATCTGCACGGTCCGTTCGGGTGAGGCGTGGAGGGCAATAAGATTGACAAATATCAGTATACTTGTTACGTGTATTCATGACTGTTCACTGGCTGCAGCAACCGCTATCCTGCAGCCGAAGCAGGACGCCGGCTTAGGAGCGACCGATGCAGGATGACCGCTTCGCCCACCCGATCTGGCAGCTCGATCCGTGTTACGGCGACGAGCCGTCCTACGACGACTACGAGCGGCTGTTCCTTGCCGCCTATCGCGCCACCTTCCACTTGCACGCCAGTCCCGCGCGCGTCCGCCCCTACGTCACCCGCTACCTGCGCTTCTACGTCGCCGCACCGTGGGTCCGGGAGTTCGCCAGCACGCGCAGCAGCGATCCGCTCGCCGCAGAGCTGGCCCGGGCCCCGCTCGACCCGGTGATCGACTGGCGCCACCTGGCGCGCTGGTTCGAGGGCTGTGCGCCGCTGCTCTACACGCGTCACGATGGCGCGCGACCCGGCCAGGCGACGTTCGCCGCCTGAGACGTAGGCCTCAGCCGAACAGGTAGAGGCAGGCCACCACCGCTGCGACGATGCCGGCCAGGTCGGCGGTCAGCCCGGCCGCGAGCGCGTGGCGCACGCGACGCACCTGCACCGCGCCAAAGTAGACCGCCAGCACGTAGAACGTGGTCTCGGTCGAACCCTGCAGCGTGCTGACCAGGTAGCCGACGTAGGTGTCGGGGCCGGTCGCCGGCTCGGCGATGGTCGCCGCCAACACGCCGTAGGCGCCCGAGCCGGAGAGCGGGCGCAGCAGCGCCATCGGCAGCGCCTCGGCCGGCATGCCGAGCGCCGCGGTGAAGCCGCCGATGGCCCCGACGACGATGTCCATGGCGCCGCTGGCGCGGAACATGCCGACCGCGACCAGGATCGCGACCAGGTAGGGGATGATGCGCACTGCGACCTCGAAGCCGTCGCGGGCGCCGTCGACGAAGCACTCGTAGACGCGCACCCGGCGCGCCACGCCGAAGCCGAGCAGCAGCACCGCCAGCCCGGGGATGATCCACGGCCCGAGCGCGGCGCCGAGCAGCACCGCGACCGGGATCAGCGCCACCAGGATCAGCAGCGCCAGGCCCGAGACCCAGCCGGGGTAGCCGGCTGCGGGGGCCTCGGGGAGCGTCACCTCGGGCGCGTCCGCGACGGTCGGCGCGTCGCTCTCCACGGCGGTCGGGGTGACCTGCGCGGCGCTCGCCCAGTAGCGCTGGTAGAGCTTGCACGAGACGATCGCCACCGTGGTCGAGCAGAGCGTCGCGAACAGCGTGGTCGGCAGGATGCCGGCGGGGTCGGCCGACCCCGCGGAGGCGCGCAGCGCGATCACACCGGTCGGCAGCAGCGTGATGCTCGAGGTGTTGATCGCCAGGAACAGCGCCATGGAGTTGCTCGCCGTCCCCTTGTGCGGGTTCAGGGAGTCCAGCGCCTGCATCGCACGGATGCCGAACGGCGTCGCGGCGTTGCCCAGGCCAAGGGCGTTGGCCGAGAGGTTCATGATCATCGCGCCCATCGCCGGATGATCGGCGGGCACATCCGGGAACAGTCGCACCAGCAGCGGGCGCAGCAACCGCGCGATGATCAGCAGCAGGCCGCCCGCTTCGGCGACCTTCATCAGCCCGAGAAAGAAGGCCATGACGCCGACCAGGCCGAGCGCCAGCGTCACGGCGCCCTTGGCCGAATCGATCATGCCGTTGCCCAGCGCGAACATCGGCGAGACGGCGTCGGCCGACGGGGCGACCCAGGTCAACTGGTGGAAGCCGGTCACGACGAACGCGATCGCGATCAGCGCAAAGAAGATGACGTTCATGGCCGCCGGTCCCGCTGCATGGCCACGGAGTCTAGCAGGGCAAAGCGGCCGGAAGTTCAGCCGCGTGCGGTGTCGGCAAGCCGTTCGGTGAGCGTGTTCAGAGCCATGCCGCAATCGGCCTCGACCTTGAGCGCGAGCAGGTCGTCGGCGCGGGTGCGGCCGCGATTCAGTGCGGCGACCGGCAGGCCGCGCGCGGCCGCCTCGCGGGCGAAGCGGAAGCCCGAGTAGACCATCAGCGAGGAGCCGATCACCAGTAGGGCGTCGACCGTGTCGAGTGCCGCATAGGCCGCGTCGACCCGCGCGCGCGGTACTCCCTCGCCGAAAAACACCACGTCGGGTTTCAGCAGGCCGCCGCAGGCCGGGCAGTCGGGCACGTCGAAGGCGGTGAAGTCGATGCCGTCGAGGTCGGCGTCGCCGTCCGGCGCCCTCCCGGCCACCAGGCCGGTGAAATCGGGATTGCGCGTCTCCAGCTCGTGCTGGAAGGCGTGGCGGTCACCGCCTTGCCTGCAGTCGAGACAGACCAGGGCGTCGAGCCGGCCGTGCAGGTCGATCACCCGGCGACTGCCGGCCGCCTGGTGCAGGCCGTCGACGTTCTGCGTGACCAGCAGCGAGACGTGGCCGGAATGCTCGAGGTTGGCCAGTGCATGGTGGGACGCATTGGGTGCCGCGCCAGCGAACGCGGGCCAGCCGAGCAGGCTGCGCGCCCAGTAGCGCCGGCGCACCGCGGGATCCCTGACGAAGTCGCCGTACTGCACCGGTGGCGAGCGCTTCCACGCCCCGTCGGTATCGCGGTAGTCGGGGATGCCGGAGGCGGTGCTGATCCCGGCGCCGGTCAGCACGAACAGGCGCGAATGGTCGGTGACGAACCGGGTCAGGTCGTCGATGCTGGTGGAGGTGGGTGGCGTCATCGCCAGTTCGGACCGTGCTGGCGGCACGGGGTTCGACGACCGGCTCACACCCCGTCCGCTGGCGGGAAGTCGTCGTCCGGCAGGGAGCCGTCGGTGGCCACCGCCGCGGCGCCCCAGGCGGTGGCCAGCGCCAGGCAGCGTGCCATCGACAGCCCGTTGGCCAGGCCGTGCACCAGCCCCGCGGCGAAGCAGTCGCCGGCTCCGGTGGTGTCGATCGGTGTGACCGGCCGGGCCGGCTCGTGCAGCGTGCTCTCGTGGCCGTGCGCGGTGGCGCCGTCGGCCCCACGTGTGACCACGGTCCAGTCGGCGAGACCGCCGCTGACGCGTTGCCCGGCGGCGTAGGGATCGGACAGGAAGCCGGGGTCGAGGTCGCTGGCGGAGCCGACGAGCACCTGCGCCGGCACCGCGCCGTCTGCACACGGTGGCACGTGGGCGACCACCGTGGTGCGCTGTGCAAGCTCGGCCAGCAGCGGAGTCAGCCCGGGAGCGCGGCTGCGGACGTAGACGCAGTCGAGCGCCAGCCGCAGCAGCCGCTCCGGTGCCGGTGCGTGCAGGCGCTGCAGGTTGACGATGGTGCGCTCCCCGGCCGGGTCGACCAGCAGCAACGAGTTCGAGGTCGTCTCGGGAAGCACGGCCACCTCGACGGTGTCGACCCCGGCCGCCGCCAGGGTTTCGAGCAGCATGCGGCCGGTCCCGTCGTCGCCGACCGCCGAGACCAGGGCGACGTGGTGACCGGCGCGTGCCAGCGCCACCGCGGCGTTGGCCGCGCCGCCCCCACAGCGGTCGTCGAGGGCGACGCCCTGCTGGTGACCACCGATCTGCAGCGGCGCCTCGAGGCGTACCACCCGGTCGACTGCCAGCGTGCCGAGTACCGCGATTCTCACCAAGCGTTGACTCCTCCCCGTTCAGCATAGCGGAACGACGTCGCGGAACATGCCGCACCCGGCACGGGTCGAAACCTTGAGGCATCGCAACGCGTCACCCATGCCGTTCCGCTAACCTGCAGCGACGGAGAGACCATGTCCAGCCGCTTCACGCCACGTTTCGACGACCTGCCAGGCGCACTGCCGATCTTCCCGCTCGGCGGCACCATCGTGCTGCCCGGACGCCAGCTGCCGCTGAACATCTTCGAACCGCGCTACCTCAACATGGTGCTCGACACGCTGGGCGATTCGCGCATGGTCGGCATGGTCCAGCCGGCCGCCGAGGCGACGCGCAGCGGTGGTGACCCGGTCCGGCGGATCGGCTGCGCCGGACGCGTGACCAGCTTCGCCGAGACCGACGACGGCCGGCTGATGATCGTGCTGACCGGCGTCTGCCGCTTCGCCATCGCTCGCGAACTCGACGAGCGACGTGGTTACCGCAACGTGGTCCCCGACTGGTCGGCGTTCGCCGACGATCTCGATCCCGACCGCGAGGTGGCGTACGACCGACCCGGGCTGCACGACGTGCTCCAGCGGCTGGTCACGTTCCGTGGCCTGCAACTCGACTGGGAGCAGGCCGACGCGCTGCCCGACCCGGTCTACGTCGATGCGTTCGCGATGAACCTGCCGCTCGCCGACGAGGAGAAGCAGGCGCTGCTCGAGGCCGAGGACGTCGGCGACCGTGCGCGGCTGCTGGTGGGTCTGGCCCAGATGGTCCTGAACGGCGGCGAACACACCTCACCCCACGCGCACTGAACGTGCTTCGCGCGGCGTCCCTGGCGCTGGTGCTGCTGTCCGGTTGCGCGGCTCCGCCCGAACCGGTCGAGCAGGCTCGCTCCTATGCGCCACCCCCCGCACCGCCACCCACCCCGCGCGACCAGGCCCTGGGGCTGTATGGGCCGGTCGCCGACGAATCCGCGGCCCCGGTGGAGACCCATGACGGCCAGGAACCTACCAGCGACTTCTACGACGCCGACAATCCCGGCCTGGCCCACCTGCAGCGCGCGTCCGAGGCCACCGCACGCTTCCCGCGCGACCGCCTGGGCAACGTCGACTGGGTGCGCACGCTGGCCGATGGGCACGTCGCACCCCGCGCCAGCCTGGATGGCCGTGGTCCCGCCGGGAGGACGCTCGACAGCGCGATTCTGCTGACCGACACCCGCGACATGCCGTACGTGCGTTTCCCGCATCGCGAGCACGCCGCCTGGCTCGACTGCGAGAATTGCCACCCGGCGCCGTTCGTTGCCGAGGCCGGGGCCAACCCGATCACCATGACCACGATCCTGGCCGGCGATTACTGTGGGGTGTGCCACGACCGCGTGGCGTTCTCGACCTTCGCCTGCGAGCGCTGCCACAGCGTGCCTAACCCCGCAGCGCTGGTGCCCGCCTGGTAGGCGGCTCAGAAGGGCACGTCGAGGGCCTGGCAGAGGTAGCGCATCAGGGGGGAGGTGGTCTGGAACGCGGACGCGACCCAGTCGACGAAGTCGCGCTCGAGCGCCTTGGCGTCGGCGAAGTCGGCGGTGGCGATGAAGTTCTTGCGCTTGAGGTCCTCGATCAGCGGGTGGTCCGGCGGGTAGCCGCGCGGCGCGCGCACCAGCGACTCACCGTCGAGCATGAAGCGGGCGCCGAAGCGACGGTCCCCGACCGCCTTGCGCCAGCCGCCCGGGTTGTCGGCGATGAAGTCGCGGATCGCGCGCAGCGCCTTCGAGTCGGGGCGCCAGATGCCGGCACCGAGGAAGCAGCGGCCCGGCTCGAGGTGCAGGTAGAAGCCGGGGCAGTGGACGTCCCGTCCCGCCTCGTGGCGGAACTGGATGCCGACATTGGTCTTGTAGGGTGTCTTGTCCTTACTGAAACGGGTGTCGCGGTAGACGCGCATCAGCGAGCCACCGCTCTTCTTTGCCAGCGCCCTGAAGTGCGGCGAGATCGTCGCCAGCCGCGGCCCCATGGCCTCGATGAAGGCGAGCGCGGGGATGCGCACCGCGGTCTCGTAGCGTGGCTTGTACGCTTCGAACCAGTTCCGGTCGTTGTGCTGTCGGAGCTCCCGCAGGAAGGCGAAGAGTTCGCCCTCGAAGGGCGGGGGCAGCTCGGCGGTCATGGCGTGGTCTCGGGCGGCATTCGACCCCCCTATAATCGTCCACCATGGAGCATCCCGCGACCTCGCCCGACGCCAACACCCGCTGCAGTGCCTGCGGGGCGCCGTTCCGCTGCGGATGTGACGACCCGGCGCCGTGCTGGTGCGCGCGCGATTTCCCGGCGGTGCTGCCCGCACCCGCGCCGGGCTCGCCGGCGGGCTGCCTCTGCCCGCGGTGCCTGAGTGCGGCGGTGGCGCGCCAGCGGCGGGACTGACGGGCTCAGTCGTCGATCCGCGAGCCGTCCGGCCGGCGACCCTTGTGTCGCAGCACCCCGGCGCTGTTCTTCTCCGCGCGGCTGAACACGAAGCGACCGTGCAGCACGCAGCCCTTCATGCCGGGATCGCACGCCCTTCCAGCCACCTGCATGCAGCGGCCGTGATGTTCGTGCGGGCAGCCCCAGCTTCCCATCGTGCGTCAGGGTGCCAGCCGGACGCGATGCCAGACGCCGTCGGCGTGCCGGTAGTGGACCCGGTCGTGCAGGCGGTCGGGGCGGCCCTGCCAGAATTCAAAGGCGTCGGGCGCGAGCCGGTAGCCGCCCCAGAACGGGGGGCGTGGCACCTCGCGCTCGCCGTGGCGCGCGCTCTGCGCGGCCACGCGCGCCTCGAGTTCGCTGCGGTCGGCGAGCGGTTCGCTCTGCGGCGAGGCCCAGGCGCCGATCTGGCTGCCGCGCGGGCGCGAGGCGAAGTAGGCATCCGCCTCGGTCGCGTCGACCCGCGTCACGCGGCCCTCGATCCGCACCTGGCGGAGCAGCGGCGGCCACCAGAACAGCAGCGCGGCGTGGGGGTTGGCGTCGAGTTCGGCCCCCTTGCGGCTGGCGAAGTTGGTATAGAAGACGAAGCCGGCTTCATCGAAGCCCTTGAGCAGCACCATGCGCGCGGCTGGACGGCCGCCGGCACCGACCGTGGCCAGGGCCACCGCGGTCGGCTCGTCGCTGACCGTGTCGAGGGCCGCGCGATACCAGTGGGCGAAAAGCTCCGACGGGTCGTCTGGGGCGGTCGTGGTGTCGAGGGGTGGATGGTCGTGCATGCCGGGTCCAGGGTTGGGTCGGGTCGCGCAGCGCGCCGGGTGACGAGGATCGGGTAGGATGCGCGCCATGTCCAGTCCGCGCCATCTCGCCCTTACCCTCGGCCTGCTGCTGTTCTGTGCGTTACCCGCGGTCGCCTACCACGAGGCCGACGAACCCTCCGACGGCACCGTCGCGAGCTTCAAGCCGGTCGAGCCGCCCTACCCGGTGACGGGCGTCCAGTTCAGCGACGCCTCGGGCCGACCGGTGCGCATCGACGACTTCGTCGGCCGGGTGGTGCTGCTCAATCTCTGGGCCACCTGGTGCCCACCCTGCGTGCGTGAACTGCCGGCGCTCGACCGGCTCGCCGGGCGCTTCGCCGACGAGCCGTTCGCGGTCGTCACGCTGGCGCTCGATCAGGGTGGGGCGCTGCAGGCGGCGCCGTTCTTCGAGCGGCTCGGAATCGCCAACCTGGTGCTCTATGTCGATCCGGCGCGCGCGATCGGCGAGGTGCTGCCCGACGACGTGCTGCCGGCGAGCTTCTTCATCGATCGCGAGGGGCGCGTGGTGAGCTACCTGCGCAGCTACGTGGACTGGGACGACGCATCCGCCGACCGGCTGATACGCGATCTGCTCATCTCCCCGCCTTCCGGCGGCTAGCTCTTCAGCAGCGCAAACGCCTCGGCCTCGGGCAGTGGCAGGGCGAAGTGGTAGCCCTGACCGTAGTCGCAGCCGAGATCGGCAAGCAGCGACAGCTCGTCTTCGTTCTCGATTCCCTCGGCGACGACGTCGAGCATCAGTCCCTGGGCCATGCCGAGGACGCAGCGCACGATCTCCATGCTGTCGCTGCTGCGCAGCATCGTGGTCACGAACGAGCGGTCGATCTTGAGCGTGTCGAACGGGAAGCGGTGGAGGTAGCTAAGGCTCGAGTAGCCGGTGCCGAAGTCGTCGAGCGCGAGGCGCACACCGAGCATCTTCACCTGGGCGAGCTGCGAAGCGGCGCGTTCCGGGTCGCCGAGCAGCAGGCTCTCGGTGACCTCGAACTTGATTGTCCCCGGGTCGACGCCACTCGCGTCGAGGGATGCGCCGGCGCGGTCGATGAAGTCCTCGGCCTCGAGCTGGCGGGCCGAGACGTTGAGGGTGACGAATGGGACCTCGGCGTCGCAGCTCGCGGCCAGGCGTGCCGCAGCCGCAGAGCCCTCCTCGAGCACCCAGGCGCCGATCTCCTCGATCAGGCCGGTCTTCTCGGCGAAGCCGATGAACTCGAACGGCCCGACCAGGCCGCGCTCGGGGTGCTGCCAGCGGATCAGCGCCTCGTAGCCGGCGATGCGCCCGCTGACCAGCTCGAGGATCGGCTGGTAGTAGAGCACGAACTCGCGCCGCGCCAGAGCGTCACGTAGCTCGTCGCGCAGGCGCAGGTCTTCGACCGCGCGGTCGAGGTCTTCATGGTAGGTGGCCCGGGTCGTGCGGGGTGCACCGCCGCCGCCATGCAGCCGGGAACTCGCTTCTTGAAACCGTTCGAGCAGCACGCGCAGGAACAGCTTGATCACCGGGTCGGCGTTGCCGAGTGCCGTCTCGAGCTGGTCGCGATGGATGGTCGCGACGTGCGTCTCCTCGAGCGCCGTGGCCGTCGCCAACCGGGTGCCGGCGTCGATCAGCGCCATCTCGCCGACCAGGCTGCCAGGGCCGAGCTCGGCGATCACCACCTTCCCGCCGTCACGCAGCAGCGAGATCTCCACTCGACCGCTCTCGATGATGTAGGCGGTCTCGCCCGCCTCGCCCTCGCGGAACAGCTCGGCATGGGCCTCGATGCGCCGGGCGTGGTCGGCCTGCTTCATGTCGTTGCTGCGTTCAGTCCCGGGCCTGGCGTTCGGCGAGATAGGCGTGCAGCGCGGCGTCGCGGTTGCGGATGTGACCGAGCATCTGGCCCTTGAGCTTGCCTGCCCACTCGGCGGTCAGTGGCGAGGCCGAATCGTTGTCGGTGCTCTCACTCAGGGCGCGCAGCTGCTCGACGATCGCCTCGTGGTCGGCGACGTGTTCCGCATAGTCGGGGTAGGCGTGCAGCCGCATCAGCAGCTGCTCGGACATGAAGTGAAGTTCGGTGTAGTCGATGAACTGCGCGACCAGCTGTGCGACCTGCTCCGCCGGTTCGCTGCGCTCGACCGCCTGGACCACGGCATCGGCGAGTCCGAGCTGGACCAGGTGTTCGTTGTCGAGGGTCTGCTGGCTCTCTGCCGCGGTCCGGTTGGCGCTGGCTTCGCCCATCACGCTCTCCGCAGGGGGATCGACGAGGAGTATACACGTGGGACCAGGGCAGCCCGGCGTGGCGCGTTTCGCCCCGACATGACTAGACTTGGGAGCATGGAACGGCTCTCCTGCATCATCTATCGAGGTGCCCGCGAGGCGGACGCCTACCTCTACGTCGAGCGTGCCGACGACTTCTCGCGCGTTCCCGAGGCCCTGCTCGCACGGCTCGGTGAACTCGAGGCGGTGCTCGAGATCGAACTGCACACGGAGCGCCGCCTGGCGCGTGCCGACCCGGTCGAGGTGATGCGCGCGCTGCGCGACGAGGGCTACTACCTGCAGACCCCCCCGCGCGATGGCCTCGGCAGACCGGTCACCTACGGGAGCTGAAATGTTCGGCTGGATGCAACGCAAGCTGGAGATGCCGGCGGCCGACGCCGCCCTGCCGGGACGCACCGAGGCGCTGGCGGTGCCCGATGCGCACTACGTCAACGGCCACGCCATGAGCCCACCCTGGCCGGAGAGCGTGCAGCTGGCGCTGTTCGGCCTCGGCTGTTTCTGGGGCGCTGAGCGACGCTTCTGGGAGCTGCCCGGGGTGCACGTGACCGCGGTCGGCTATGCCGGCGGCTACACCCCGAACCCGACCTACGAAGAGGTTTGCAGCGGGCAGACCGGCCACAACGAGGTGGTTCAGGTGGTCTTCGATCCCGGGCGGATCGGCTACGCGGAGCTGCTGCGCACCTTCTGGGTGGCGCACGACCCGACCCAGGGAATGCGCCAGGGCAACGACGTCGGCACCCAGTACCGTTCCGGGATCTACTGTCACGATGCCGAACAGCGCGCCGCGGCGGAGGCTTCGCGTGACGCCTACCAGCACGCCCTCGATGCGCGTGGCGGCGGACGCATCACCACCGAGATTCTCGATGCCCCGCCGTTCTATTACGCCGAGGCGTACCACCAGCAGTACCTGGCCAAGAATCCCGGCGGCTACTGCGGTCTCGGTGGGACTGGTGTAGCCTACCCGGACTGAGGAGAGCGTCAGGGACAACGCAATGCCGAGCATTCTGGTCACCGGAGCGAGCCGTGGCATGGGCCTGGAGTGGGCGCGCCACTGCGGTGAGCGAGGCTGGCGGGTCTACGCCACCTGCCGTGACCCGTTCGAGGCCGGCGAGCTGCGCCGCCTCGACGAGAAGATCGACACCGTGAGCCTGCACAAGCTCGACGTCACCGACCCGGCGCAGGTCGCGACGCTGACGCGCACGCTGCCCAACGCGGGCATCGACGTGCTGCTGCACAACGCCGGGGTGTGGCACGACTGGGACCCGACGCTGCGTGTCGGCAAGCTGCAGTTCGACGCCTGGGAGGAGACCTGGCAGGTCAACGTGCTCGGCGTGGCACGCGTCACCGACGCGCTGCTCGAGCAGGTCGCGCGCAGCGACCTGCGCCTGGTGGTCGGCATCACCAGCGAGATGGGCTGCGTCAGCAACATCACGTCGCCCGGCAGCTACGCCTACCGGGCGAGCAAGGCGGCACTGAACGCCATGCTCCACGGCATGTCCCACGAGCTGCGGCGGCGCAACGTCGGCGTGTTGCTGCTGCACCCGGGCTGGGTGCGCACCAAGATCGGTGGCGAGAGCGCCGCGCTGAGCACGGCCGAGGCGGTGAGCGGCATGCTCGAGCGCATCGAGGGGTTCACGATGGAGCAGACCGGCAAGCTGCTCGACTATCGGGGCCGCGAACTGAAGTGGTGACCCGGCGCACCCCGCGTCACGACATCACATGACCATGCCGAGAATCGCCCAGGCGAGCAGCCCCAGCACGCCGAAGTAGAGCAGTCGCGGCAGCCACTCGGCGAGCGCGTCGTCGAGCAGGTCGAGGCGCTCGTTGAGCTGCTCGGCGTGGTGCTCGATCATGCGGTCGAGGCTGCCGGAGAACTCCCCCGCGCCGACCAGTGGCGCCCCGGCACGGCGATCGAGCCCACCGGCGTCGCGCAGCGCGTCGGTCACCGTCGCTCCCTGTTCCACCTCCGCTGCCGCTCGCACCCACGCGCCGCGCAGCACCGGGCTGCGCACCGTCGTCACCGCCTCGCGCAACGCTTCGACCGCCGGGCGCCCGGCGGCGAGCAGCAGCGCGAGGTTCAGCAGCAGGTCGCGCTGGGCGCGCAGGCGCACCATCTTGCCGACGCCGGGAATCCACAACAGCAGCCGTTCCAGCGCACGCGGCAGGTCCTGGCCCTGGGCCCGGCGCGCGACCCGGGTCAGCACCAGCACCAGTACGGCCAGCGAGACGAGCGGCAGCAGCGCACGGCGCAGATAACCGGCCGCGTCGATCTCCTGGCCGATCAGCGCCGGCAGCGGCGCGACCAGCGACATCACCACCAGCAGCAGCAGCGGCAGGGCCAGGCGGCTGCGCACGCGCTGCACCCAGCGCTGCCGGGTCGCGTGGTGATCGGCCAGGCGCGCGAGGACCGCCTCGATGGTGCCGGCATTGGCCGCGCTTTCCAGCACCCGACCCTCCCACGGCGTGAACAGCCCGGCCTGGCGCCCGGCACGGCCCAGTGGCAGGCCGCGCTCGAGCGCGGCCTGCATCAGCTCCAGGCGTTGTGCGAGGCGCCCGCGCGTCTCGGCGCGCAGCGGCTCGAGCGCGCGCGTCACCGGGATTCCGGCGTGCTCGGCGCGCGCCAGTGCGCGGAACAGCAGCTGGCGCCGCGCGAGTGAGAGG
>JAACFL010000256.1 GCA_009937385.1 Gammaproteobacteria bacterium
AGCTGGGCCAGTTCGTCGTTGCCACGCACCTCGTCAAGTTCGCACTCCAGCGCCTCGGGCGCCTCCGAGCCGACCCGTGACATGCACTGGGCGAGGTCGACCAGAGGATTGGCGAAGCGTCGGCCCCAATAGATTGCGATCGGCAGCAGCACGGCGATGATCAGCAGCGTCGTCAATGCCGCACGGCTGGCGAATACGCCGAAGCGCTCGGTGTAGATGGCCTCCGAGTAGCCCATCACCAGGGTGCCGAGCAGCACGCCGTCGGAGGCGATGGGGGTGACCACGTAGCGACGGTGGAACGGCTTGTTGACGACGATCCGCTGTTCCAGCATGGCATCGCTTCTGAGGTCGCGTGTCAGCCCTGCGAGTTCACCGCTGGAGGTCGCGACTTCCGATAGCACTGGGTACTGGGACGGCTCGGTCGAGACGTAGACCCTGAGCTCCGGGTCGAGAACGATGACCGTCTCGGCCTGCAGCGCGCCCTGCGTGCTTTCGAGATCGAACGGGGTGTTGATGATCTCGTAGGCCCTCCAGACGTCGTCGTGCAGCAGCGCAGGGGTCAGGGAGCGGCTGAGGATGCGTCCCATGTTGGCCGAGCTGAGCCGGAGGTCCTCATCGAACACCTCGAACGCGCGCACCAGCAGCGACCCGGTGACCGTGGTTGCGACCACAAGGACCAGCAGACCGATCCGCAGCGGGACCTTGTGTCGAAGGCTCAGGCCGTCGAGCATTTCAGCCCATCGACAGCGCGTTGATCAGCTCGCCGATGCCGTCGAACAGCGCGTTGTCCTGGCGCGAGAAGCCGTCGAGGTTGAGCTCGCCGAGCAGGGTCCGGCCCTCGGGATCGACACTCATCTCGATGAGCACCCGCTGCAGTGTGAGGGTGTCGTCGTCGCCGGTGGACCGTGATGCGACGATCGGCGGGAAGCCGAATTTTCGCGATCGGCCGATGATGCGCGTGCGCCCGGTCAGCGTCGGGTCACGCTTGGCCAGCGTGTCCCAGATGTAGCCGTCGACGGCGCCGCCGTCGGCCAGGCCGGCGGCGACCGCCGAGATCACCTTCTCGTGTGCCCAGGTGAAGAAGCTCTTGCGGAAAAAGGTCTCCCGGTTCTCCCCGAGGGCCTCGATCTGCGATTGCGTCACCAGGAAACCGGAATTGGAGTCGGGGTCGGAGTAGGCAAAAATGCGCCCCTTGAGATCGGAGATTGAACCCGTCGTCCGGTCTTCGCTGCCGACGATCAGGTACGACTGGTAGAGCGGTTCACCCTGGTAGAGCGGCACCGAAACCAGCTTCAGCGCGTGGCGAAAACGCAGGTAGGGGTAGCCGCAGATCCAAGCAAAGTCGAGTTCGCCATCGAGCAGCAGGTCGATGATCTGGCGGTAGGTCGAGCGCTGCTGAAACGCAATGGAGCGGCCGAGCCTGTTCTCCAGGTAGCCGCCCCAGCGGTCGACGAAACCGGTCTTGTTGTCGAGGAAAACCGGTGTGATGCCGATGCGCAACGGGCCGTTCCTGGCGTATGCCGGGCGCATCCCCAGGACTCCGCTGACGCCGGTGGCCAAAAACCCCGCGAGCAGGTCGCGTCGTCTCATCATGACCCTCCTCCTGCCGTTACCCCGCCACCTCCGGTGGCCGGTTTCCGTCCATGGAAAGGGGTGGTTTCGATCGCGGCGTTCTGCGACGCCTGACACCGAGTATCGACCTCAAATACCTGATATGCAAGGGGCAATACGCTAACGGCATGTTTGCAACAGGGCCCTGGTCGCGATCGAAGGTTACCGTCCGGTAACGGCTCTCGTGGGTACGCGGCGTCGGCCGTTACCACCCGGTAACCTGAACACGTGCCGTGGTGCGCACGTTCCATGATAAGTCCATGAAGTCCATCACATCGCAGTGATTGGCCTTGGTCTTGCTAACCCCTGTGCAGGTTATGCGCTCCGGCCGATCGCCGGGACGTGTCGATGTTCGGGGGATCGGGAGGACACAGATGCACACGCACGCCGTCAATATCTTCAGGGGGAGCGTCGCCGGCGCGTTGCTGGCCGGGCTGGCGGCCCATCCGGTCCAGGCCGCCGACGTCGGGTCGGTCGACTGGTCCGGGGTGAGCACGAGCAAACCCCGGCTGTTCTATCCCGGGCAATCGAGCTACGAGTGGCTGCAGATCGAGGAGCACAAGAAGGCGTCGAACGAGGTCAAGGGCGGCGAGGCGTGCCTGAAGTGTCACAAGGGGGAGCAGAAGTCGCTGGGTGGCATCCTGGTCGAGGAGGGGCGCCTGGAAGACATGCCGATCGAGGAGAAGAGCGGCTACAAGCGCATCACGGTCCAGGCGGCGCACGACGCCGACAGTCTCTATCTCAAGGTGTCCTGGGAGTCCGACGGCGAGCGCGAAGGCAACCTGGGCAACTTCATCCGCTCCGACGGTGGCGATTGGGCCTTCTGGGGCAACCATCGCCAGCACGAGGCCGTGGTCGACGACGGCCAGCCGGCAATCTATCCCGACCGGCTCGGCATCATGATCGGCGACAAGGGCGTGCCGCTCTATCCCGAGCACGGCTGCTGGATGACCTGCCACGACTCCATGGTCGGCATGGCCGACCAGGCCGACGAGGACGAGGTGGCCGAGCACGACGTGATCGGCCAGCTGTACAAGAAGTTCGGCGTCAAGAACGTCTACGTGCGCAAGTACCTGCCCGGCTCGCGAGACGACGCGACCTCGTGGGACGCGGTCAAGGGCGAGGGTGATCTCGCGGCGCTGCGCAAGCAGGGGGCCTTTCTCGACCTGATCATCTGGGACGCGGCACTGACCAACCCGATCGACCGTGCCGCCGATTTCAACGTCCTCGAGATCAAGAAGGTCGACGACGGCGACAGCCCACTGCTGCCGAACGGCAAGATGATCGGCGGTCCGGAGTACATGTTCGACGCGTCCAAGGTCGGCTACGCAGCCCTGACCGAGGCCGACCTGGACGACCCGGCCAAGGCCAAGCACCTGATCCTCGGCGTCAACACCGCACCCTTCGATGCCGGCGCCATCGAGGACGGCGGCATCCTTCCGGCGCACGTGCTCGACCCGCAGGGTGCGAGCGGCTCCGCGGCCGATGTCCATGCCAAGGGCTCCTGGGAGGACGG
>JAACFL010000056.1 GCA_009937385.1 Gammaproteobacteria bacterium
AGCCGCGCGCGGTTGCGCCGCCGGCTCGGCGCCGGTCTTCCGGCCGGCCGACCGGCCTGACCGACACTCCAGAGGCCACCCTCAACCCGGCCGCGACACCCCGGCGCAGTCGACCTGCCAGCGCCCACCGGGAGGATCGAGTCGCTGCGCGGTCAGCGTGCCGCCCCACAGGCAGCCGGTATCGATCGCCAGCAGGTCGTCGCGTTCCACCAGGCCCAGCGCGGACCAGTGGCCGCAGACGATGCGCGCACCGGCACTGGCGCGCCCGGGCACTTCGAACCACGGCAGGCAGCCGGGTGGCTGGCTGCCGGGCGGTCCCTTGGCGGAAAGCGCCAGGCGCCCTTCGGGCGTGCAGAAACGCATGCGCGTCAGGCAGTTGGTAATGAAGCGCAGGCGCCCCCAGCCTGCGAGATCCGGCTCCCAGCGGTCGGGGGTGTCGCCGTACATGTGCGCGAAGTAGGCTGCCCGGTCGCCGTTGCGCAGCACGGCATGAACCTCGCCGGCCAGCTCACGCGCCTGGTCGATCGACCACTGCGGCGGCAACCCGGCGTGCAGCAGCGTCAGCTCCCGGTCGGCATCGTGGTGCAGCAACGGCAGGCCGACCAGCCAGTCGAGCAGCTCATCACGGTCCGGTGCGTCGAGCACCCCCTGCAGCGTGTCCTTGCGCTTGAGCGGCGAGCGCTCCCACGCGACGGCGAGCAGGTGCAGGTCATGGTTGCCGAGCACCGTCACGGCGCGCTCGCCGAGATCGCGTACGAAGCGCAGCGTGGCCAGCGACTCCGGGCCGCGGTTGACCAGATCGCCGACGAACCAGAGGGTGTCGTCGGTGGGGTCGAAGTGCAGCGCATCGAGCAGGGCACGCAGCTCGTCGTAGCACCCCTGGACGTCGCCGATCGCGTAGAGCGCCATGGCCCGGTCAGCCCGGATCGTTCACCGGACGCACCCGCTCAGGCGGCGTGGTGCCGGGCGTCGCGGATCGCCAGGCGCGCCGCGCCGAGCAGACCGACGCGGCGCTCGTTGACCACCGCCAGCGGCAGGCGCGCCACCAGCGCCGACATCGGCCCCTGTTCGCGGAACGCCTCCAGGAAGCCACCATGCATGGTCTCCACGATGCACGGTGCGATGCCGCCGGCAATGAACACCCCGCCGGTGGCCAGGCTGGCCAGCGCGAAGTGCCCGGCGTGCGCGCCGTAGATGCGCCCGAACAGGCTCAGGGCACGCACCGCGACCGGGTCGCTGCCGTTCAGGGCCCGCGTGGTGATGCCCTCGGCGGCGGCATTGGGCCCGGGCCATGTGGTCGGCTCGCGCCCGGACTCCTGGCTTTCGAAGAACCGGTAGATGCGCGCCAGTCCCGGTCCGGAGAGCACGTGTTCGCAGGAGACGCGGCCGAGGTCGGCGCGCAGGAACTCCCACAGCTCGCGCTGCTCGTCGTCGAGAGGCGCGAAGGCGACGTGGCCGGCCTCCGACGGCAGGCAGCGCAACTGCTCGCCGCGCCCCATCAGGATCGCGTGCCCGAGACCGGTACCGGCACCGACCACGGCACGCGAGCCGCCAGGCTCCGGCTCACCGGCCTGGAGCACCACGAGATGGCCGGCGTCGACCTCGTCGACGCCATAGGCGGCAGCGACGAAATCGTTGACCAGGCGGCAACGCGCGACCCCGAGTCGCTCGCCGAGCGCGCCGCTGTCGAGAGTCCAGGGCAGGTTGGTGACGTTGGCCACCTGGCGCCCCTCGCGCGCCGTGACCGGCCCGGCGACGGCGATGCAGGCCGCCTGCAGGCCGGTGGTGTCGGACCGTTCGACGAAGTGGTCTAGCAGCGCTTCGAAGCTCTCGAACTCGGCGCTGGCGTAGCGCCGCTCACAGGTGACCATGGGCCACTCACCGCCCAGTTCGACCACCTGCAGCAAGGTCTTGGTCCCGCCCAGGTCGACCGCCAGTACCTTCATCTCCCCCTCCGTGTCACGCCCCCGCCCGGGCGGAGTCGCCGGGCTGCCGCCACTCCGGACGCCGCGAACGATCAAGGATAACCCAACTGCGCGGAGCGCCCGAGCCGCGGTTCCACGGTCTCGGTGGGCCGCGTTAGAATGGCAGGCACGGTGCGCCGTGCCGCACTGGTGCCGATACCCTACTCACCGCCTCTGCCAAGGACACCGATGGCCACCCCCCTACGCGCCCTCGCGCTCGTCGCGCTCGCTCTCCTCTCCACGACCCTGTTCGCCGCGCCGTTGCCGGTGCCCTCACCACCTCAGCTCGGTGCCCGCAGCTGGCTGCTGCAGGACATGCACAGCGGCCACGTGCTGGCCGAGAAGGGCATCGACGACCCGGTCGAGCCGGCCAGCATCACCAAGATCATGACCGTCTACGCGGTGCTGCACGAGATCCGCGCCGGCAACCTGGCGCTGGCCGACCAGGTCACCGTCAGCGAGAAGGCGTGGCGCATGGAGGGCTCGCGGATGTTCATCGAGGTCGGCAAGCAGGTCGACGTCGAGGCGCTGCTCAAGGGGGTGATCATCCAGTCCGGCAACGATGCCAGCGTCGCGCTGGCCGAGCACGTCGCCGGCGACGAGGCGACCTTCGCGGCGCTGATGAACCGCCACGCGGGACGGCTCGGCATGACCGGGAGCCACTTCGTCAACAGCACCGGCCTGCCCGACCCTCAGCACCTGACCACGGCACGTGACATCGCGACGATCACCGCCGCGCTGATCCGCGAGTTCCCGGAGTACTACGCCTGGTTCGCCGAGAAGGAGATGACCTTCAACGGCATCAAGCAGCACAACCGCAACCGGCTGCTGTGGCGCGACGGCTCGGTCGACGGGGTCAAGACCGGCCATACCGAGGCGGCCGGCTACTGCCTCGCCTCGTCGGCGGAGCGCGACGGCATGCGCCTGGTCGCGGTGGTGCTCGGTGCCGACAGCGAGCAGACGCGCGCCCAGCAGAGCCTCAGCCTGCTCAACTACGGTTTCCGCTTCTTCGAGACCCACCGCCTCTACCAGGCTGGCGAGACGGTCACCGAGGTGCGTGTCTGGAAGGGCGCGCAGCCGAACCTGCCGCTCGGCGTGGCACAGGGCGATCTCTGGGTCACCGTGCCACGTGGCCGCTACAACCAGCTGCAGCCCGGCATGCAGGTCGAGCGCCAGATCGTCGCCCCGGTCTCCCAGGGGCAGGAGTACGGCACGCTGTCGGTACGCCTCGGCGACCAGGTGGTGGCCGAGGCGCCGCTGGTGGCACTGCAGCCCGTCGCCGAAGGCGGTCTCTGGGAACGGCTGAGCGACACCGTGCGCCTGTGGCTCGAGTGAGCATATCGAAATGAACAGTCGTCAATCCATTGCCTGGCTCAACGGTGAGCTGATGCCGCTCGGCGAAGCGCGGGTGCCGGTCCTCGACCGGGGATTCCTGTTCGGTGACGCCGTCTACGAGGTGATCCCGGTCTACGCTGGACGGCCATGCCGGATGGACGAGCACCTCGACCGCCTCTCGGCGAGCCTGGACGCGACCGCGATCCCCGAGCCCTGCGATCGCGCCGGCTGGCGCACGCTGCTCGGCCGCCTGGTCGAGGCGAACGGCGGTGGCGACCTGGCCCTCTACCTGCAGGTCACGCGTGGCGTGGCCCCCAAGCGCGACCACGCCATTGCGCCGGGCCTGGAACCGACCGTGTTTGCGATGGCGATGCCGATGCCACCGCGCCCGGCCGAGCTCACGGAGCGTGGCCTGGCCATGGTGACCGTCGCCGACAGTCGCTGGGCGCGCTGCCAGATCAAGGCCACCACGCTGCTCGCCAACGTGCTGCACAAGCAGCAGGCGAATGAACAGGGCGCGGAAGACGCCCTGCTGGTGCGCGACGGGCTCGTGATCGAGGCGACCGCGAGCAACGTCTTCGCGGTGCTCGACGGCGTCGCGGTGACGCCACCGGTGGACCCTGGCATGCTGACCGGGGTGACCCGCAATCTGGTGCTGGAACTCGCCGCCGGCGCGGGCATCGAAACCCGTGAGGCGGCATTGCTGGCCAGCGACCTCGAACGCGCCAGCGAGCTCTGGCTGACCAGCTCGACCCGCGAGGTCAGCCCGGTCACGACCCTCGACGGACGACCGGTCGGTGACGGGCGGCCGGGTCCGCTGTGGTGGCGGATCGACCGCCTCTACCAGGAGTACAAGGCGCAGCTGCAGGCCACGTGAACGGACCATGGATACCGATCGCGACACGCTGTTCGACTTCCCGTGCCGGTTTCCGGTCAAGGCGATGGGGCGCGACGCGGACGACTTCGAGGCCACCGTGGTCGGCATCGTGCGTCGCCACGCCCCCGACCTCGGCGAGGGCGCGGTGAGCCTGCAGCCGAGCCGTGGCGGCCGCTTCGTGTCGGTGACCGTGACCATCACCGCGACCAGCCGCGACCAGCTCGACGCCATCTACAACGACCTGGCCGAGCACGACCAGGTGCTGATGGCGCTGTGAACATCCTGGCGGATCCCCTGCTGCGCCGGCTTGGTCGACGCGACTACCCGCCGACCTGGCACGAGATGCAGGCCTTCACCGACCGCCGCGACGCCAGCACGCCCGACGAGCTATGGCTGGTCGAGCACCCGCCGGTCTTCACCCAGGGCATGAACGGCAAGCCCGAACACCTGCTCGATCCCGGTGACATCCCGGTGGTCGCGGTCGACCGTGGCGGCCAGGTGACCTACCACGGCCCCGGCCAGCTGGTCGTCTACCCGCTGCTCGACCTGCGCCGTCGCCAGCTCGGCATCCGCGACCTGGTGCAACGCCTGGAGTTCGCCGTCATCGACCTGCTGGCCGGCTACGGCATCGAGGCGCTCGGCCGGCGCGATGCCCCCGGGGTGTACGTCGAGGGGCGCAAGATCGCCTCCCTGGGACTGCGCGTGCGCCGCGGCTGCAGCTACCACGGCCTGAGCCTGAACGTGGACATGGACCTCTCCCCGTTCGCGCGTATCAACCCCTGCGGCTTTCCCGGCCTGGAGGTGACGCGCTGCGCCGACCTCGCCGGCCCGACCGACTGGGACGAAGCGGCGAACGCGCTGGTCCCACACCTGCTGCGGCAGCTGGCACGACCCACCACCCCGACGGCAGCCACAGTGGAGGCCTGCGCATGAGCGAACACCCCGTCAAGCAGAGAGGCCGCGACAAGACCGCGCGCATCCCGGTCAAGGTCGATGCCGACCGGCCGCTGCTGCGCAAGCCGGACTGGATCCGCGTGCGGGTGCCAACCGGCGGCGAGGTGGAACGGCTGAAGGGCATCCTGCGCAAGCAGAAGCTGCATACCGTCTGCGAAGAGGCGGCGTGCCCCAACCTCGGCGAGTGCTTCGGCCACGGCACCGCGACGTTCCTGGTCATGGGCGACATCTGCACCCGGCGCTGTCCGTTCTGTGACGTCGCGCACGGCAAGCCGAAGCCCCTCGACCCCGAAGAACCGGCGCACCTGGCCGAGACGGTCGCGGCGATGGGCCTGCGCTTCGTGGTCATCACCTCGGTCGACCGCGACGACCTGCGCGACGGCGGCGCCGATCACATCGCGAAATGCGTGCGTGCGGCGCGAGAGGGGGTGCCAGGCATCCACGTCGAGACGCTGGTCCCGGACTTCCGTGGCCGCGAGGCGGTGGCCATCGAGCGCCTGCTCGCCGACCCGCCGGACGTCTTCAACCACAACCTCGAGACGGTGCCGCGCCTCTACCGCGCGGCCCGCCCGGGCGCCGACTACGCCGGTTCGCTACGACTGCTGCAGGCGTTCGGCGAGGCGTGCCCGGACGTGCCGACCAAGTCGGGGCTGATGGTCGGTCTCGGCGAGACGCTCGACGAGGTGGTCGAGGTGTTGCACGACCTGCGTGCCCACGGCGTGCGCATGCTGACCGTCGGCCAGTACCTGCAGCCGCGCCAGGGCAACCTGCCGGTCGAGCGCTACGTCACCCCGCAGGAGTTCGATGAACTCGCCGCGACCGCCCGCGAACTCGGTTTCGAGGCGGTGGCCAGCGGACCCCTGGTGCGCTCCTCCTACCACGCCGAGCAGCAGGCCGCCGGGCTCGGCGACGAGGACTGATCCCGACCTCAGGCCACGCGGACCGCTCCGGCTCAGGCCTCGCCGCGCGCCGGGTAGTCGTTCTTGATGATGAAGTCGATCGCGCCGAGGATCTCGCTGAAGTGGGTCCGCGCGAACGGCATGGTGTTGACCGAGCCCATGTAGAGCGTGCCGTCCGGCCGCACCGCGAACACCCCGGGCTCGCTGAAGAGATCCGGCTCGACGATGCCGAGCGAGGTCTTGCCGCGGCTGGTCGAGACGTAGAGCCCCCACTCGCGCGCGCTGTCGATCGCCAGGTCGTAGCCGACGTCGAGGTTCTCGAGGCGCCAGTCGGCGACCGTCTGCCCGGCACGCTCCTGCGTGTCGCTGCTGATCGCGACGACGTTGACGCCGCGCTGGGCAAAATCGTCCACCAGACGATCGAGTTCCTTCACGTAGGTCTTGCAGATCGGGCAGTGCATGCCGCGGTAGAAGCAGATCAGTGTGAAGTTGTCGGGTGTCTGGTCGGCGAGGCGCCACTCGCCCCCGGCCACCAGAGGCACTGCGAGTTCGGGCACCGGCTGTCTTGGCATCAGTCTGCTCATGGTCTTCTCCTCGTGGTGGTGATCGGCGACGATCGCCACCGATTCCCCCAGCATAGCGGCCCGACCCGAATTGGCCATTTGCCCGGGTCACGGCTTGGCGATCGATCCGGGCACGACCCCGGGACGACGGGTGTGCCTGGCGCTACGGCAACGGGGCCTGCAGCGTCGGCCTGGGCGCGCCGAGCCACGCATCGAGGTCGGCGGCGATGGTCGCCGCTCCGTCCGGACGCGGCGGGGGTGGTCCCGGGCACGACCAGGCCGTGGCCAGCGCATCGGCAAGGTCGCCGCGTCGCACCTGGTCGGCATCGATCTCCACGCAGCGGCCGTGTCGCTTCAACCAGTCGAGCAACGCGGCCGACTCGGGCCAGTCGGAACGTGGCAGCGCGAGCACCGGCACGCCGTGGCATGCCGCCTCGGCGAACAGGCCGTAGCCCGGTTTCGCGAGCAGGGCATCGCACGAGGCGACGAGGTCGATGAACGACCAACCGAGCGGTTCCAGCGGGTGGATGTCATCCCCAGCGATGCCCCAGTCGGCCTGCACCAGCCAGTGCACGCCGGGCACCCGCGGCCAGTTCGCGAGCGGCAGTCGCGTGGGCACGCCACCGAGAGCGACCAGCACCAGGCGCACGCCGGTCTCGAGCCCCAGCGCCGCGCGCAGCTCGGCGTGCCGTGCCCGGCCCTGCTCGGCGATCGGGCCGACGTCGACCACGTTGTCGAGCTCCGGCATCGGCATCGCCGGCGCGGGCCGGTAGAACCGCCTGGCGGCACGATAGGCGGCGAGCATCTGCGTCGCGGCCCCGGCGTCTTCGTCGGCATCGCAATAGGCCGCGTGGATCGCCCCCCAATGCAGCGAGCAGACCGCGACCGCTGGAATACCGACACGGGCCGCGGCGACGAGCGGCAGGTAGGGCACGTCGGCGAGCAGCAGGTCGGGCCGTGCGGCGGCAAGGCGCCTGGCCGCGGCCGCGACGCGTCCATCCCAGTCGCGGTGGAAGTCTCGATAGGCCGCGCAACTCGCGGCGGCGTCCACCGCGAGCGCATCATGCATCAGCATGCCGACGTCAGGGGCGGCCGCGACCAGGTCGAACGGCGGTGGCACGAAACGTCGTTCCAGAAGCTCACGTGGCAGGGCACTCTCGACGCTCACGCGCAGCCCGGGATGGCGGGCACGCAGCTCGGCGACGATCGGTGCGGCCTGCGCGGCATGGCCGTAGCCGTGGGCCGACAAGGCGAGCCAGAGGTGCGCCACTCAGCGCGCCAACTGGGCCGGCTCGACCCGCTCCATCAGGTAACAGAGGCAGTCCTGGCGGATCACGGTGGTGTCGAGCGTCAGCATCGACGGCATCACCGGCTGGCGTGTCAGCAGGCTGCCATCGACCACCTCGAAGAACTCCGTGGTGACATCACGTCCCTGCTCGTCACGTGCCGCGAGGCAGGCGCCACCATCGCAGCGCACCCACCCGAACTGGGTGCCGGTCGGCAGCTCGCGGAAGTTGAGGTGATCGAGGTCTTGCACGAGGTGCAGGCCGCCGGCGACCGGCTCGAAACCGAACGGCACGGCATCGGGAATCCTGACCACCGCGACGGTATGGAACAGGTCCATGTCGTGTGCCGCGACCGGGTGGTCGGGGATCTCGGAGAGGTGGAGGCAGGCGTCGATGAACCCCGTGGCGTGCTCGACGCCGAGAGTCTGGCCGATCTGGCCGCACTCGAGGGTCACCGCCGGGCAGAGCTCCGCCATCGCCATCGACTGCACGCCGCGCGGGCGGATGAAGTAGACCACCGTGCGCCCGAACAGCGTCGCCAGCTGGAAAAAGCGGTCATCGACCCGGTTGACGCACGCGTAGTGCGGGTTGAGCCCGGTGTTGTTGTGCACGTCGACGCTGGCGAACAGGCCGCGCTTGCGCAGCACGGCGACCACCTCGGCCATCATCCTCGCCTCGGGCGAATCGTCGGCCTCGCCGCCGGGCCAGATGCGGTTGTAGTCGGGCTGCCCGGGCAACCGCCTCACCCCTTCACGGGCCGCGTCGACGTTGCCGACGAACAGCGCCAGGCTGCGTGGCAGCGGCTGCTCGCCGCCACCGGGTCGGTAGCGCCGAAGCAGCGCCTGGACCGCGAGCAGGCCGGTGTCCTCGTTGCCGTGCAACAGCAGCGAGACAAACAGCGTCGGCTCGCGCCGCCCCTCGAGCAGGAACAGCGTCGGACCCGGGACCACGCGGTGCAGCTCGCGCGCGCTGCAGTCGAGGAAACCCTCCGGCAGCCGTTCGCTGATCGTCAGCATCTCAGCTCCAATGCCACTCGTGGACCGGCCGCCCGCTCGCCTGCTCGGCGAGGTAGGCCTCGGCCAGGCCGTGCATGTCGGCGCCGTGGCGCGCCACCCAGGCGCGCTGCCAGTCGCAGCCGGTGCGCTGTCCACGCACCCGGGCCTCGATGACCTCGAGGTAATCGTCGCGGTCCGCATAGTCGATCCCGAGCCGTTCCAACCCCTGCCGTGCGAGCGGCAGCAACAGCGTCGTGAACAGCTCCTGCGCCGGGCCGCGACGCCCATCGAACCAGCCGAGCTCGGCGTCGAGACCATCGCGTGCCGCCGCGTAGAAATTGTCTTGCGCCACGTCGAAGGGCAGGCGCGTGACCACCGGTTCGCGCAGGCTGGCCAGTGCGTTGACCAGCCCGAAGAACAGCGCGGCGTTGCAGATGCAGTCGACGACGCTCGGCCCGGCCGGCAACGTGCGGTGCTCGAGGCGCAGCTGTGGCCGACCGTCCCCGGCGCGGCCGATCAGCGGCCGGTTCCAGCGCCAGATGGTGCCGTTGTGCAGGCAGAGGTGACTCAGCGCCTCCTCCGGTTCGTCTGCCGTCACCGGCAGCATCACCGGGAAATCGCGCAGGTTGCGTTCGAACAGCTCGTGTACGCTGCGCTGCAGGTAGCCGTGACCGAACGTGACGCGCTTCGGCCCGCCGCCGGCAGAGACGTCGACCGCCTGCTCGAACAGCGGGATGCGCGTCTCGCACCAGAGATCGTGGCCGAACAGGTAGGGCGAGTTGGTGGTCGCCGCGACCAGCGGTCCGCTGACCGCGAGCGCGGCGTTGTAATCCCCGACCGCCCTATCCGGCGTGGTCTCGAGGTGGATCTGGAACGAGGTCGCCATCGACTCCAGCATCACGCCGTCGTGGGTCATCTGCAGGTGGTCGCGACCGTCGATGTCGATGCGCGTCGGCTCGCCGCCACGCAGGCGCATGAACTGCTCGTTGAGTGCGCGGTAGCGGTGCTGGTCGGACATGTTGTCGAGCACCAGGTCACGCTCACTCGCTCCCGGCCAGATACCGACCATCACCAGCCGCGCGTCGCATGCCGCGGCCGCCCGGCTGCATGCCGCCCAGTTCGCTTCGAGCTCGTCGTGCAGGCGCCGCAGGCCGTTCCCCGAGAGCGCCTGGGGTGCGCCGTTCAACTCGACGTTGAAGCGCGCCAGCTCGGGCACCACCAGCGGGCTCGAGAGCTCCCGAAGGAAGGCGTCGTTGCACGGCGCCGGTCGCGCGTCGCGACCGACCAGCCACGCCTCGAGCTCGAACCCCGCATGCTCGGCGTCCGGGTGAAAGCGCCGCCCGGCCAGCTGGCGGCCGAGAAGTGCGGTTTCCGCCTCGAGCTTCCTGGCGAAGGCCAGGAAATCGGCGGGGGTGAAGTCAGAGGTGTCGATCTCCTGGCCCATGACGCTCCCTAGGCTCCCTGGCCACCCAGCTCGGCCTCCAGCGCGCGCAGCCGGTCCGGGGTGCCGACGTCGACCCATCGCCCCTGCCAGTACTCGCCGGCGACGGCATCGCGCGCGATGGCCGCGTGCAGCAGCGGCGCGAGCGGGAAGCGTCCGGGCGCATGGCCGGCGAACAGGGCCGGGTCGTACACCCCGATACCACTGTAGGTCAGCCCACGGCCATCGCGCTCGCGCACGCGCCCGCCGGCCAGCACGAAGTCCCCTTCGGGATGGTGATCCGGATTGTCGACCAGCACCAGGTGGGCGAGCCCATCCGGGTGGCGCGGCAGGTTCACGAAGGGGTAATCACTCCAGACGTCGCCGTTGATCACCAGGAAGGGCTCGGGACCGAGCAGCGGCAGCGCCTGCAGGATGCCACCACCGGTCTCCAGCGCCCCCTCGGGCTCGACCGAGTAGCGGATCGCCACGCCGTGCTCGCGGCCATCGCCGAGCACGGCCTCGATCTGGTCGCCGAGGTGGGCGTGGTTGATGACGAGGTCACGGATACCCGCCGCGGCCAGCGCTTCGAGGTGGTGGACGATCAGCGGGCGGCCGGCGACCGGCAGCAACGGCTTCGGCGTGGCGTCGGTCAGCGGCCGCATGCGCTCGCCGCGGCCGGCGGCCAGGATCATCGCCCTCACCGGCTGGCGGCCTCCGCGGCGCGCTCCAGCGACGGCAGCCCCTTCAGCATGTCGTGCAGCGCGGCGAGCTCGGGGTAGCCGGCGGCGACCTCGACGGCGTAGTCGAGCACCAGCGGCAGGTCGGCCAGGTAGCCCGGCTTGCCGTCACGGTGCCAGAGGCGGGCGAAGATGCCGAGCACCTTGAGGTGGCGCTGCAGGCCCATCAGGTCGAACCAGCGCAGAAAGTGCGCCTCGTCACAGTCCTGCAGCACGCCCGCCTCCAGCGCCATTTCGCGGTAGCCGAGTGCCCACGCCGCGACGCGCTCCCGCGGCCAGCGGATGTAGCAGTCGCGCAGCAGCGAGACCAGATCGTAGGTGACCGGGCCGACCACCGCGTCCTGGAAATCGAGGATGCCCGGGTTGTCGGTCTCAACCAGCATCAGGTTGCGCGAGTGGTAATCGCGATGCACCGTCACCTGCGGCTGCTCGAGCGCGGCGGCGACCAGCAACTCGAACGCGGCGTCGATGACCGCCCGCTGCGCACCGTCCGGCGCGCGACCGAGGTGACGGTCGAGGAACCAGGTCGGGAACAGCTCGAGCTCGTCGAGCAGCCGGCCACGGTCGTAGGGCGGCAGCTCGATGCCCGGATCGCGTGCCTGCAGCACCAGCAGCGCGCCGAGCGCGTCACCGTAGAGTCGTTCGACGCTCTGCTCATCGAGGATGTCGAGGTAGAGCGTGCTGCCGAGATCGCCGACCAGAAGGAAACCGCGCTCGAGATCGACGGCGAGGATCTCGGGCACGTTGAGGCCGATCCCGCGCAGCGCGCGTGCCACCGAGACGAACGGGCGGCTGTCCTCGTGCTCGGGCGGCGCGTCGACGGCGATCGCGGTGCCACCCGCGTGGTGCACGCGGTAGTAGCGTCGGAAGCTCGCGTCGGCCGACGCCGGCGTGAGTTCCAGCGCGCCGAGCCCCGCCGCGTGCTGCAGCCAGTCGCGGAGTTGCTCGATCCTTTGCGTCATGGGGCTCGTGCGGCGTGGAAGCGGGTAGGAGGGGCGGGTAGAATGCCCTCACGCGCCATTCTATGCGGCATTCGCCACCATGAGAACCAAGCACGGCCCACGCCGCAACGCGCCAGTCACGCTGCTCTGCCTGCTGCTCGCCCCGCCCCTGGCCGGCGCCGCCACCTGCCCAGACACCGACGACCCGGCGTGCCGACCCGAGAGCGGCTGGACGCTGTGCCGTGCGCCACTCGCCTCGCCCGTCG
>JAACFL010000257.1 GCA_009937385.1 Gammaproteobacteria bacterium
GCTCGTTCATCTGACCGTAGACCAGGGCCACCTTGTCGATGACGCCACCCTCGGTCATCTCGTGGTAGAAGTCGTTGCCCTCGCGGGTACGCTCACCGACCCCGGCAAACACCGAGTAGCCGGAGTGCTCGACGGCGATGTTGCGAATCAGCTCCATCAGCGTAACGGTCTTGCCGACGCCGGCGCCGCCGAACAGGCCGATCTTGCCACCCTTGGCGATCGGCATGATCAGGTCGATGACCTTGATGCCGGTCTCGAGGATCTCGATCGAAGGCGACTGGTCGGCATAGGCCGGCGCCTCGCGGTGGATCGGGGAGCGTTCCTCGGTCTCGACCGGGCCCGCCTCGTCAACCGGGTTGCCGAGCACGTCCATGATGCGGCCGAGGGTCGCGGTCCCGACCGGGACGGTGATCGGCGACTCGGTGTTGCTGAACGGCACGCCGCGACGCAGACCGTCGGTCGACCCCATGGCGATGGTGCGAACGACACCGTCGCCGAGCTGCTGCTGCACCTCGAGGGTCAGGTCGTACTCCTCGCTAACCAGAGCGGTGTGCACCTTCGGGATGGCGCCGCGTGGAAACTCGACGTCCACGACTGCGCCAACGATCTGAACCACGTTACCCGAACTCATAGCGCGTTCCCCTTCAAGCTTGATTCATGTCAGACCGCGGCGGCGCCGCCAACGATCTCGGAAATTTCCTGGGTGATGGCTGCCTGGCGGGCCTTGTTGTAGACCAGCTGCAGTTCATCGATGAGGCTGCCGGCGTTGTCGGTGGCGGCCTTCATCGCCACCATGCGCGCCGCCTGCTCAGACGCGAGATTCTCGACCACGCCGTGGTAGACGAGCGACTCGATGTAACGCGTCAGCAGGCCATCGACGACGCTCACCGCCTCCGGCTCGTAGATGTAATCCCAGTGATGACCCAGTTCCTCATCCTCTCCGGCCGGCAGCGGGATCAGCTGCTGGACCGCCTGCTCCTGGGTCATCGAGTTGACGAAGCTGTTGTAGGCGAGAAACAGCCGGTCGATCTTGCCCTCGTCGTAGGCGTCGAGCATTACCTTGACCGTGCCGATCAGGTCGGCGATCTCCGGCTTGTCGCCGAGGTGCGAGGTCGAGGCGACGATGTTGCTCCTGAAGCGCGAGAAGAAACTGCGCGCCTTGGTGCCGATCACGCACAGGTCGATCTCGACGCCCTGCTTCTCCCAGTCGCGCATCTCACCCAGCAGCTTCTTGAACAGGTTGATGTTCAGGCCGCCGCACAGGCCACGATCGGTGGAGATGACGATGTACCCGACCCGCTTCACTTCACGTTCGATGGTGAATGGATGGCGGTACTCCGGGTTGCCCTGGGCGAAGTGCCCGACCACTGCGCGCATCTTCTCGGCATACGGGCGGGCGGCATTCATCCGCTCCTGGGCCCGGCGCATCTTGCTCGCCGCGACCATCTCCATCGCACTGGTGATCTTCTGCGTGCTCTGCACGCTCTTGATCTTGGTGCGGATTTCCTTGCCTACGGCCATCTCGGGCTCCCGCTTACCAGGCGTGATTCGCCTTGAACGACTCGGCGATCTTGGTCAGACCCTGCTCGACCTCGTCGTTCAGGACCGGGTCGTTATTGATCTTCTCGAGCATGTCGGCGTGCTCGCTGCGTGCGTAGCTGAGCATGGCCGCTTCGAAATCGACCACCTTGTCGATGGCGACATCGTCGAGGTGTCCGCGATCGATGACGAACAGCATCAGCGCCTGGTCGGCGACCGACATGGGCGAATACTGAGGCTGCTTCATCATCTCGGTGGCGCGCTGACCACGATCGAGCTGCTTGCGGGTCGCTTCATCGAGGTCGGAGGCAAACTGCGAGAACGCCGCGAGTTCGCGGTACTGAGCCAGTGCCAGGCGGATACCGCCACCGAGTTTCTTGATGATTGGCGTCTGCGCGGCACCGCCGACACGCGACACCGACAGACCGGCGTTGATCGCCGGGCGGATGCCGGCATTGAACAGGTCGGTCTCGAGGAAGATCTGGCCATCGGTGATCGAGATCACGTTGGTCGGCACGAACGCGGAGACGTCACCGGCCTGGGTCTCGATCACCGGCAACGCGGTAAGCGAACCGGTTTTGCCCTTGACCTCGCCATTGGTGATTTTCTCGACGTAGTCGGCATTGACCCGGGCCGAACGCTCGAGCAGACGCGAGTGGAGGTAGAAGACGTCGCCCGGGTAGGCTTCGCGGCCCGGCGGGCGGCGCAGCAGCAGCGAGATCTGGCGGTAGGCCCAGGCCTGCTTGGTCAGATCGTCGTAGATGATCAGGGCGTCTTCGCCACGGTCTCGGTAGTACTCGCCCATCGAGCAGCCGGCGTAGGGGGCGATGAACTGCATCGCAGCGGAATCCGAGGCGCTCGCGGCGACCACGATGGTGTGCTCCATCGCGCCGTGCTCCTCGAGCTTGCGCACGACGCCGGCGATCGACGAGGCCTTCTGGCCAACCGCGACGTAGATGCACTTAATCCCGGTGCCCTTCTGGTTGATGATGGCGTCAATGGCAATGGCGGTCTTGCCGGTCTGGCGGTCACCGATGATCAGCTCGCGCTGGCCGCGGCCGATCGGCACCATGGCATCGATCGATTTCAGCCCGGTCTGCACCGGCTGGTCGACCGACTTGCGGGTGATGACGCCCGGCGCCACCTTCTCGATCGGGGCGCTCTGCTCACTCTCGATCGGGCCCTTGCCGTCGATCGGCATGCCCAGCGCATCGACCACGCGGCCGAGCAGCGCATCACCGACCGGCACCTCGAGAATGCGGCCGGTGGTCTTGACGCTGTCGCCCTCTGAGATGTGCTTGTACTCACCGAGGATCACCGCGCCGACCGAGTCGCGCTCCAGGTTCAGCGCCAGGCCGTAGGTGTTGCCCGGGAACTCGATCATCTCGCCGGCCATGACGTCGGCCAGGCCGTGGATGCGCACGATACCGTCGGTCAGGCTGACCACGGTGCCCTGGGTGCGCACCTCGGTGGCGACGTCGAAGTCCTTGATCCGTTCCTTGATCAGCTGACTGATTTCCGAAGGATTGAGCTGCATGTCTTTAAACCTCTTAACCTTCCAACTGT
>JAACFL010000057.1 GCA_009937385.1 Gammaproteobacteria bacterium
GCCCGGTCGACGCCACGGCGCTCGGCGGCCTGATCCGGCGCATCGCCGACCAGACCATCTCCGGCAAGATCGCCAAGCAGGTGTTCGAGGCGATGTGGAACGGCGAGGGCAACGCCGACGCGATCATCGAGGCGCGCGGCCTCAAGCAGGTCAGCGACAGCGGCGCGCTGGAGCAGCTGGTCGACGAGCTGATCGCGGCCAACCCGCAGCAGGTCGAGCAGTACCGTGCCGGCAAGGCGAAGCTGCTCGGCTTCTTCGTCGGCCAGGCGATGAAGGCGACCAAGGGCCAGGCCAACCCGCAGCAGCTCAACGACCTGCTGCGCACCCGGCTCGGCGAACCGGGGGGGTCAGAGTAAAACCGGCCGGGTTTTACTCTGACCCCAACCTTATGCCAGAGATCCGCGCCCGGCTCGAGGCGCGCCGTGCCGAGCTCGAGGCGCTCGACGCCACCGCCAGGTCAGCCACCGAGACCGTCGAACTCGACCAGGCCCGCGTTGGCCGGCTGTCGCGTATGGATGCCCTGCAGGGCCAGGCGATGGCCCAGGAGACCCTGCGCCGTCACCAGGTCGAACGGGCCAGGATCGATGCGGCACTGCGGCGGATCGACGACGGCAGCTATGGCGAGTGCCTGGAGTGTGGCGAGCCAATCGCCGCCGGCCGTCTCGAAGCCGACCCGACTGCGCCCCGCTGCCTGGCCTGCGCCGAGGCGGCCGAACGCCGTTCCTGACGGTCCGCGTTTCGACTACGCTGGAGGGAGGATCGAGGCGCGCCACGGAGGCCCGGCATGAGCCGCAAGCACGACCACCTGCTGACCAGCCTGTTCAGCGACCCGCCGAGTGGCAACATCCACTGGCGCGAGGTCGAGTCGCTGCTCAACCACCTCGGCGCCAACATCGAGAACCTATCAGGGGCTCGTCTTCGCGTGCTGCTCAACGGCGCCGAGGGCATCCTGCACCGCCCGCACCACGGCCACACGCTGGGCCGCTCCGAGATCCTGCACCTGCGTGAGTTCCTGGCCCGCGCCCGGTCCACGCCATCGCAGGTGGCACAGCGCTAGCGCGCGAGGCCGAACCGCTCAGACCCCGAACAGCTCCGGCAGCGCCTCCAGCGAGGTCAGTTCAGCGACCGGCGTGCCCGGCAGCCGTTCCGGCGGCTGGCCGAAGCGGTTCACCCACACCACGGTCATGCCGAAATCGGCCGCGGCGGCCGCGTCCCAGGCGTTCGACGACATGAACGCGATGCGCTCCACGGGCACGCCGAAGCGGTCGAGGGCGAGCCGGTAGACCGACGGGTCGGGCTTGTAGATGCCGAGCGGGTCGACGGTCAGCACCGCGTCGAGCAGGTCGCCGAGACCGGCGCTGGCCACCGCGGCGTCGATCATCTTCGGCGAGCCGTTGGTCAGGATGCCGGTCTTGAGGCCGCCGGCACGCAGGCGCCGAAGCATCTCGGGCACCTCGGGGTAGGCGTCGAGTTCCATGTACAGCGCCATCAGCCGCTCGCGCAGCGGTGGATCGTCGATGCCGACCGCGGCCAGCGCGTAGTCGAGCGCATCGCCGGTCACCTGGGTGAAGTCGACGTAGCGGCGCATCAGGCTGCGCAACCAGGTGTACTGCAGCTGCTTCAGGCGCCAGACGTCGGCCAGCTGATCGGCCTTGCCATGCAGGTCGTCGCGGCAGCGCGCCGCGGCGGCGGCGACGTCGAACAGGGTGCCGTACGCGTCGAAGACGCAGGCGTCGATCGGTCCGATCTGGCGAGTCATCTGTTTCTCCCGGTCAGGTGCCCATGTCAGCGGATGAGCAGAGGTTGTCGAACAGCTGGGGTGAACGCGCCTTGAGCACGTCGACGCCGGCCAGCGCGGTCATGTTGACGATGGTGCGCACCGTCGCCGAGGCGGTGAGCACGTGAGCGGGCTTGTTGACACCGAGCAGGATCGGCCCCACCGAAACGCCACCACCGAGCATCTTCAGCATGTTGAACGAGGTGTTGGCGGTGTCGAGGTTGGGCATCACCAGCAGGTTGGCCGCCCCCTTGTACATGGAGCTGGGGAAGATGCGCAGGCGGATCTCCTCCGACAGTGCCGCGTCGGCATGCATCTCGCCCTCGACCAGCAGGTCGGGCGCGAGCTTGCGGATGCGCTCCAGGGCGTCGCGCATGCGCTCGGCACCGGCGTCGTGAAAGCTGCCGAAGTTGGAGTGCGAGACCAGCGCCACCTTCGGTTCGATGCCGAAGGTGCGCACCTCGCGCGCGGCCAGGATGGCGATCTGCGCCAGGTCCTCGGCGTCGGGGGCGACGTTGACGTTGGTGTCGGTGATGAACAGCGTGCCCTTGTTGAGGATCAGCACCGTCATCGCCGCCGGCGTCCGCACGCACGCCTGCAGGCCAACGATCTCCTGGATGTGTCGCAGGTGGCTGGGATAGCGCCCGGTCAGGCCGCAGATCATGGCATCGCACTCGTCGCGCATCAGCGCCAGCGCGGCGATCACCGTGGTGCGCGTGGCGACCACGACGCGCGCGATCTGCGGCGTCACGCCACGCCGTTCCATGATCTGGTGGTAATGCTGCCAGTAGTCGCGGAAACGCGGGTCGTCCTGCGGGTCGACGATCTCGAAGTCGTGGTCCGGGCGGATGCGCAGCCCAAGGCGCTCGAGGCGCATCTCGATGACGCCACGCCGCCCGACCAGGATCGGTCGCGCCAGCCCCTCGTCGACCACCTCCTGCGTCGCGCGCAGCACGCGCTCGTCCTCGCCCTCGGCGTAGGTGATGCGCATCGGCTCGGCCTTGGCCTGCTCGAACAGCGGGCGCATCACCTGGCCCGACTTGTAGACGAAGGTCTTGAGCTGGCGCCGGTAGGCGTCGAAGTCCTCGATCGGCCGGGTCGCGACACCGCTCTCCATCGCCGCGCGTGCGACCGCCGGCGCCACGGCGCTGATCAGCCGTGGGTCGAACGGCTGCGGGATCACGTACTTCGGCCCGAAACGCAGCTCCTGGCCGCTGTAGGCACGCGAGGCGTCGGTCGCCTCGACCCGGGCCAGCTCGGCGACCGCGTGCACGCAGGCGATCTCCATCTCGCGGTTGATGGTGGTCGCGCCGACGTCGAGGGCGCCGCGGAAGATGAATGGGAAGCAGAGGACGTTGTTGACCTGGTTCGGGTAGTCGGAACGGCCGGTGCAGACCACCGCATCGTCGCGCACCGACTCGACCTGGTCGGGCAGAATCTCGGGGTTGGGGTTGGCCAGCGCCATGACCACCGGTCGCGCGGCCATGCTCGCGACCATCTCGGGCTTCAGCAGACCTCCCGACGAGAGGCCCAGGAAAACGTCCGCACCGGCAATCGCCTCGGCCAGCGTGCGCAGTTCGGTGTCGCGCGCGTAGCGCGCCTTGTTGGGCTCCGTGATCTCGCGCCCGGTGTGCAGCACCCCACCGCGGTCGCAGACCAGGATCCGGTCGCGCGGCAGGCCGAGGTCGACCAGCAGGTCGAGGCAGGCGATCGCCGCCGCGCCGGCACCCGAGGCGACCAGGCGCACCTCCTCGAGTCGCTTGCCGACGATCTTCAGAGCATTCAACGCCGCCGCGGCGACGATGATCGCGGTGCCGTGCTGGTCATCGTGGAACACCGGGATGTTGAGGCGCTCGCGCAGCCGGCGCTCGATCTCGAAGCACTCCGGGGCCTTGATGTCCTCGAGGTTGATCGCGCCGAAGGTCGGTTCGAGCGCGGCGACCACGTCGACGAAACGGTCCGGTTCGCTGGCGTCGAGTTCGATGTCGAACACGTCGATGCCGGCGAACTTCTTGAACAGCACCCCCTTGCCCTCCATCACCGGCTTGGCGGCGAGGGGACCGATGGAACCGAGCCCGAGCACGGCGGTGCCGTTGGTGATCACCGCGACCAGGTTGCCGCGCGCGGTGACGCCGCGCGCCTCGTTGGGGTCGGCGACGATCGCCTCGCAGGCCGCGGCGACCCCCGGCGAGTAGGCCAGCGCCAGGTCGCGCTGGTTGGAGAGCGGCTTGGTCGGGACCACCTCGATCTTGCCCGGCGAGGGTTCGCGGTGGTACTCGAGGGCGCGCCGGTGCAGGTCGTCGCTCACGCTCTGGCACTCATCGAATCGGCTCCGTGCGATGGGCAACGCGGTGGCGTGCCCCAGGATCTAAATGTATGCAATTGGCGCGCATCCGCCAGTCGCCCGGTGCAGGCGGCGCCCGGCTAGCGCTCCTGCGCCTTGGCCCGCTCCCACGCCGCGTCGAGATCTTCCAGGTCGGCCTCCCGCATCGCTGCACCGCGATCCGCGAACTCCGCCTCGACGCTGCGGAAGCGCCGGCTGAACCGTTCGTTGGTGCCGCGCAGTGCCGCTTCCGAATCCACGCCCGCGTGCCGTGCGAGGTTGACCACCGCGAACAGCAGGTCGCCGATCTCGGCCGCGACGCGCTCACGGGGGGCACCCGCGTCGAGTTCGGCGCGCACCTCGGCGAGTTCCTCGTCGACCTTGGCGTGCACCGGGTCGATCTGTGGCCAGTCGAAGCCGACCCGTGCCGCGCGCCGCTGCAGCTTGTCGGCGCGCAGCAGCGCGGGCAGGCCCAGGGCAACGCCGTCCAGGGCACTGGTCTCGCCACGCTCACCCTGCGCCGCGCGCTCGGCCGCCTTGTGCTGCTCCCAGGCGCGCGTCTGCGCCTCGGCGTCGGCGACCTCGGCGTCTCCGAACACGTGCGGGTGGCGGCGCACCATCTTGTCGAGCAGCCCGGCGATGACGTCGGCGAAGTCGAAGCGACCCTCTTCCTCGGCCATGCGCGCATGGAACACCACCTGGAACAGCAGGTCACCGAGCTCGTCGCGCAGCGCGTCGGGGTCGTCGCGTGCCACCGCGTCGGCGACCTCGTAGGCCTCCTCGAGGGTGTAGGGGGCGATCGTCTCGAAGGTCTGCTCGCGGTCCCACGGGCAACCGCGGTCGGGATGGCGCAGCAGGGCCATCAGCTCGAGCAGGGGGCGGATGTCGGCCATCGTCTCGTCCGGATGCGGCGGGCTCGCCGGAGGGTAACAGATCGCCCAGCGGTGACGAGGCCCCGCTTGTAATCCAGGGACTACACGCAGTTCATTCCAGGACTACATCAACTTCCGATATTGTCGCTAGCCGCGACCACGGCACCGCCCTACCCTGTTGCTCAAGGGACTGCATCGGGGCCGGTCAACGTCGAACTCGCGAAAGCGGATCGGCGGACCACAGGACGGAACCGACATCAGAAGCCCATCCTCTTCGATCATGTGGACCCCTCACCCGCCGACAGGCGGGTTTTTTTTTGCCCGACCGTCACCACCAGCGACGCCAGGCCGCCCGCGCCGAGGGATGGCGATGCCGCGTGTGGGAGTGCGGCACCCACGCCCGGTGGCGAACGTGACGCCGGGGCCGGAAATCGGGATGCAACGCCTCACGCGCCGACCGCCAGGTGCGGTCCGTGGGAAGTCCGGCACCGTGACGTCCGGCTGACCGATGTCGATGTCGCCGGGATTCGCGGTGGCGCCATTCCCTGTGCGACCCGTGCCGCGTGTCGAGCACCCAGGAGTGCCTGAGATCCGCGTGCGTGACGCCCCTGGGTGTCGCATGGGTTCCCGGAGCGGTATCCACCCGACGATCGGCCGTGGCGACGGTGGGCAGCAGGATCGCAATGGCCAGGGCGGTCGTGGTCAGCAGACGGTAACGTGTCATGGCGAGACTCCCGTGCAGCGGTTGACGTGCACAGGAATACGCCCCGTCGACTGAACGGGGCCTGAACCGTAATCGAGGGGCCGTCAGTTGCCCGGTTCGGTCAGCATCCGCAGGTAGGCGATCAGCGCGTCGAGCCGCTCCGGGTCGGAGATCTTCTGCACCGGCATCTTGGTGCCTGGCAGGTAGATGTCGGGGCCCTCGGCGAACAGCGCGCGCAGCGTCTCGTCGTCCCATACCAGGCTGGAGCGCACCAGCGCCGAGGAGTAGCGGTAGCCGTCGACGCTGCCGGCGCGGCGACCGAACAGGCCGGCGAGGTGCGGCCCGGATCGCTTCGGCTCGTCGGTCGACAGCGCGTGGCAGGCCGCGCACTTGCGAAACATCTTGGGTCCCGGGTCGTTGCTCTCGAGCCATGGCTCGGGTCGGCCGACGTCGGCCACCGGGATGCCGATGCGGTCGCCGGTCGCGCGGTGCCAGACCCGCAGCGAGGCATCGGAACCGGCGGTCACCGCGAAGCGCCCGTCGGGCGTGACATCGACCGACCACGCGGCACCGTCGTGCGCCCGCAGCTCGCGGCGCAGCGTGCCGCTCGCGACCTCCCAGTCGCGCAGCAGGCCGTCGCTGCCGACACTGACCAGCGTCGCATCGTCATCGATCAGCTCGATGCGGTAGACCGGACCGTCGTGGCCGACGAAGTGGCGCACCGCGCGGCGCTGCTCGATGTCCCAGAGCCAGAGCGTGCCGTTGAGCGCGGCGCTGACCAGGCGCTTGCCGTCGCCGGTCGCGTGCAGGCTGGTGACCGGCAGACCGTGGCCGATGAACTCGGCGTCGACGTAGCCGGTCGACTTGTGCCGGCGCAGCAGCTCGCCGTCCTGGTGGCCGGTGTAGAGGGCGTCGTCCATGCCGAACGCCAGCGCGTTGGCGTTGTGCTCGAGCGGCCAGCGTGCGACGGGCTCGAGATCGTCGAGCGACCAGAGCGCGAGGGTGCGATCCCATCCGGCCGTCGCGAGCAGCTCGCCGTCGCGCGAGAAGGCGAGTGCGATCAGCTGGCTGGTGTGCGCGGCGACCTCACCGAGTGCCAAACGCTTATCGAGGTCCCACAGGATCAGCTTGCCGTCGGCGCCACCGGTCAGTGCGCGGCGTCCGTCCGGAAGGAAGGCGACGACGTTGACCGGGGCGTCGTGCCCCTGCAGTACGGCCAGTTCGGTCTGGGTCCCGAAATCCCACAACCGCGCCGTGTAGTCGAATCCGCCACTCAGCACCCGGCTGCCGTCGGGCGACAGCGCAAGGGTACGTACCGGGCCGCCGTGACCGAGGAAATCGGCGCCGGCGGGTGCGGCGACCAGCGCCACGAAGCCGGCGAGAAGCCCGCGGCGAAGCGCGCGAGCAAGACGGTTCGAAACACCTGAGAGGGCGGCCATGGGCACCTCCCGTCAACCAGACAAGTCGACATATATCAATTGCACAGAGAGCGGACAACCCCAACAGGGTTGGGGCCATTCATGGTGCAGTGCGCTACTGATAGGGCGGGTCTCGCCCCTTCGTGCCGGCTCGACGCAAAAGAAACGGGGCCGTCGTGCGGCCCCTAACAGAGGGAGGAAGTGCAGCCTTCGAACAACCAGACCGGAGGGGGGCTGGAATCCTTACCGCGGCAGGTCGATTTTTGCCGTGAGTGCCGCAACCGCGTCGGGATTGACCAGCGACGCGAGGTCGCCGGGATCCCGTCCCTCGAACACCGCGCGCACGACGCGGCGCATCACCTTCTGGCTGCGCGTCTTCGGCAGCTCGTCGACGAACACCACGCGCGCCGGCCGGAAGGGGTTGCCGAGCCCGGTGACCACGGCCTCGGCGAGCGCCTCGGCGAGCGCTGCGTCCGGTGTCTCGCCGGCGGCCGGCACCACGGCCAGCGCGACGGCCTGACCCTTGACCGGGTCGGCGATGCCGCACGCTGCCGCCTCGGCGACCCGGCCGGTCGCCATCAGGCGCGACTCGATCTCGGCCGGGCCGGTGCGCTTGCCGGCGAGCTTGATGGTGTCGTCGGAGCGGCCGTGGATGTACCACATGCCGTCGGCGTCACGGCTCGCCCAGTCGCCGTGGACCCAGAGGCCAGGCTGCGTGTTCCAGTAGCTCTCCAGGTAGCGCTCCGGGTCCTGCCAGAGGCCGCGCGTCAGGCCGATCGAAGGCACGCGCAGCACCAGCTCGCCGACCTCACCGGTCGCCACGCCGTGGCCGTCGGCGTCGACGATGTCGGCGCCCATACCGAGACATGGGCCGGCGAAAGCGCAGGGCTTCAACGGATGCAGCGGCGTGCCGGTCAGGATCCCCCAGCCGATCTCGGTGCCGCCACTGACGTTGAGGATCGGCACCCGCCGGCGGCAGACGTGCTCGAAGAACCAGTGCCACGAGTCTGGGTTCCACGGCTCCCCCGAGGAGACCGTGATACGCAGGCTCGACAGGTCGGCGGCCGCGACCGGCTCCGGGCCGTGACGCATCAGCGCACGGGCCACGGTCGGCGCGACGCCGAGGTAGCTGACCCGGTGGCGCTCGACCAGCCGCCACAGCCGCCCCGGGTCGGGCCAGTCGGGCGCCCCCTCGGCGAGCACCAGCGTGCCGCCGAGCAGCGTGCTGACCACCGCCTGCATCGGCCCGACCACCCACCCCATGTCCGACATCCACAGGAAGCGGTCGCCGGCGTGGAAATCGAGCGACAGGCCAAAATCGGCGGCCAGCTTGGTCACGAAGCCGCAGTGGGTGTGCACCGTGCCCTTCGCCCTGCCGGTGGTCCCCGAGGTGTAGATCAGCATGAACGGCGCATCGGCCGGCATCGCCCGTGGCACCCACGCCTGCGGCGCGGCCGAGCACAGCGCGCGCCAGTCGCGGTCGCGTTCCGGGTCCCATGCTTCATGCCCGTCGTCCCGTTCGTCGCGCAGTACCAGCGTTCGGCGCAACGTCGGTACCCGTGCCGCGATGGCGTCGGCGACCGGCTTCATCGCGACCCGGCGTCCACGGCGCCGGGTCGACTCGGTGGTCAGCAAGGCCACGGCGCCGGCGTCGTTGAGGCGGTCGGCCGCGGCGTCGGCGGCGAAACCGGAGAAGAGCGGCACCACCACGCCTCCGAGCGCGGCAACGGCGAAGAAGGCCGCGACCGTCTCCGGCAGCATCGGCAGGTAGAGCCCCACCGCGTCGCCCGGTCCGATGCCCTCGCCCTGCAGTACATGGACCAGGCGCGCGGTGGCGTCGCGCAGCTCGGCGCGGCTCCAGTGGCGGGTCGTGCCATCCTCGGCCTCCCACGCGATCGCCGGCATGGCGTCGTCATGGCGCGTAGGATCGAGGCAGTTGGCCGCGAGGTTGGTCTCGCCACCGACGCACCAGCGCGTCCAGGGGGCTCCATCGTCGCTGTCCATCACGGCGTCGTACGGCGTGCTGAAGGCGATGCCGAACCAGTCGATCACCGCGTTCCAGAACCAGGCCGGGTCGCTGGTGGAGCGCTCCAGCAGGGCGTCGTAGCCGGCCAGGCCGTGGTGGGCGATGAACGCAGTCAGCGTCGCGTCGGCGACGGTGCCCGCATCGGGTTGCCAGGCGAAGGGCTCGCGCATCGCGCATCTCCGGTGATTCGGGTGTCGCGACGATTATGGCCAGTCGTCCACCATCACGCGACGTGCCACGACGCGGTGCTATCCTCGAGACATGCCGCACCGGGTCCGCATCGAACCCTCGGGCCACGAGTTCGTCGTCGAGGGTGACGACACCCTGCTCGAGGCGGCGCTGCGTGCCGGCCTGGCGCTCGGTTACGGCTGCAACAACGGCAACTGCGGCCAGTGTCGTGCGCGCCTGCTCGAGGGCGAGGTGCGCCAGATCCACCATCACGATTTCGTGCTCGGCGAGGCCGACCGGCTGGCCGGGGCGATCCTCGCCTGCTCGGTCGCACCGGTCAGCGACCTCGTGATCGAGGCCGGCGAGGCGGACTCGGCCGCGCAGATCCCGCTGCAGCGCGTCACCACCCAGTTGCAGGAGGTGCGCCTGCTCGACGACGACCTCGCCGCGCTCTCGCTGCGCCCGCCGCGCAGCCAGCGTCTGCGCTTCCTCGCCGGTCAACGCGCCACGCTCTCCGCCGACGGCTTGCCGCCACTCGAACTCTCGATCGCGAGCTGCCCATGCGAGGAGATGCGCCTGGAGTTCCACGTGCCGCGCCTGCCGGAAGCCCCGCTCACCGCGGCGCTGCTCGACGGCGCACTGCGCCGCTTCACGCCAATCACCATCGACGGCCCACGCGGCGACTTCGTGCTCGACCGCGATTCCGATGCGGCCCTGGTGTTCCTCGCCGTTGGGACCGGCTTTGCTCCGGTGCGCAGCCTGGTCGAGCACGCGCTGGCGCTCGAAAAGGCCCCGCGCATCCACCTCGAGAGGCTCGCGCTGCCGCCGCACGGCGCCTACCTAGACAACCTCTGCCGCAGCTGGGCCGATGCCCTCGACGACTTCGGTTACCACGCCGGCGCGTGGCCCGAAGGCGACCTCGCCACGTGGGTCGATGCCTTCGCCAGCGCGCATCTCGGTGACGATCGCACGACGCTGTTCATCGCCGGGCCGCCAGCCCAGGCCGAGGCGCTCGATGCGGCCTTCGCCACACGCGCAACCCGGGCGTCTCGTCGCGTCTCCAGCGCGGGCTGCCCGGCCTGATCCGTACGCGAATGGATATACTTGCCCCAGGCTTTGCCAGCTTGGCCGAGCCGTCACTTACCGATGCACAGGAGAACGCTGCAATGAACAATCCGGCACTCAGGACCCTCGCGATCGCCGGCCTCGTGACACTCAGTCTGACCCTCGCCGGTTGCGGCGGTGGGGACACCACCGTCAAGGCCGAGACCACGACCACCGGCCAGGAATTGATGGACCTCAAGAAGGCTTACGAGGCCGGCGCGATCTCCGAGAGGGAGTACGAGAAGCAGCGAGAGAAGATTCTCGACAATTGACCCTGGGTCGTCCCGGGCGGGAGTCTCCCACCCGGGACGGTTCGCCACCCTGAACGTCTTACCCTCCGGGCGGTCCCATAGCGTACGCCCGACCCCGCGTCGGGCATCTGGATCCGCCGCATGAAACGCCTCAAACGCCTTGCCCTGCTGGTCGCACTGCTGCTGGTGCTGCCCCTGCTCGTCTCGGCCTGCAGCCAGGTCAATTTCGGCCGCGACTGGCGCTCGGCGAGTCGGGCGAGCGCCGGCATCGCACCGGATCCGCAAACCACCCCCGAAGCGGTGATCCAGGTCTACTCGGCGCGTGCCTTCAACTGGCGCGGCATCCTCGCCGTGCACACCTGGCTGGCCACCAAGCAGCAGGGTGCAGACCACTACGTCGTCCACCAGGTGGTCGGCTGGCGACGTGGCGGCGGCCGCTCGGTGGTGGTCTCGGCAATCGACCTTCCCGACCGTCGCTGGTACGACGCCGAACCCCAGCTGCTGCTCGACCTGCGCGGACCACGGGCCACGATGCTGATCCCGGAGATCGAGTCCGCGATCGCGAGCTACCCCCATGCCCACGAGTACACCCTCTGGCCCGGCCCGAACAGCAACACCTTCGTCGCCTATGTCGGACGCGCGGTGCCGGGCCTCGAGCTCGAGCTACCTGTCACGGCCATCGGCAAGGATTACCTGCCGGATGGCGATCTCGCCGGCCGCGCCCCGAGCGGCAGCGGCGCCCAGCTCTCGCTGTTCGGTCTCGGCGGCCTGCTGGTCGGAGTTCGCGAGGGACTGGAGCTGAACCTGCTCGGCCTGGTGGTCGGTTTCGACGCCTACCCGCCGGCGCTCAAGCTGCCGGGCATCGGCCGCCTCGGCGTGACGCCCGACCCCGTGCGTGACGGCACCTGAATCCTGAACCCAAACGAGAACCCGACGATGATGATGAACCGTCGCCACTTCCTCGCCGCCCTCGGTGGCGCCGGCGCCTCGGCCGCGCTGCCGAGCCTTGCGTTCGCCGCCACCTCCGAAGCGATCGCGCTGCGCTGCGCACCGGGCACGTTGCAGATCGGTCCCGAGGGCTACCCGGCCACCGACGTCTGGGCCTACAACGGCAGCGCCCCCGGCCCCGAGCTGCGCTTCCAACAGGGCGCCACGGCGCGTCTTCGGGTCGACAACGGCCTCGCCGACGGCACCACGGTGCACTGGCACGGCCTGCGGTTGCCCAACGCCATGGACGGCGTCGCCCACGTGACCCAGCCGCCGATCGCCCCGGGCGACGCGTTCGACTACGCCTTCCCGCTGCCCGACGCCGGCACCTTCTGGTACCACCCGCACCACGCCAGCCACGAGCAGGTGGCGCGAGGCCTCTACGGCGTGCTGGTGGTCGAGGAGGCCAGACCGATCGAGGTGGACCGCGACGTCACCTGGGTCCTCAGCGACTGGAGGCTCGACGAGAACGCCGCGCAGATCGCCGACTTCGGCAACCTGCACGACATGAGTCACGCCGGACGCATCGGCAACGCGGTCGC
>JAACFL010000258.1 GCA_009937385.1 Gammaproteobacteria bacterium
CTGCTGACCGGCATGGAACAGGGTGGCCAGCTGACCACCACCACCGACGTCGACAACTGGCCCGGCGGCAAGGAGGGGCTGCAGGGTCCCGAGATGATGGAGGAGATGCGCCAGCATGCCGAGCGCTTCGACACCGAGATCATCTTCGACCACGTCCACACCGTCGATTTCAGCCAGCGTCCGCTGCGCCTCATCGGCGATTCCGGTGAGTACACCTGCGACGCGCTGATCATCGCCACCGGCGCGTCGGCACGCTATCTCGGCCTCGACTCCGAGCAGGCGTTCCGCGGCAAGGGCGTCTCCGCCTGCGCCACCTGCGACGGCTTCTTCTACCGCGGCCGCCAGGTCGCCGTGGTCGGCGGCGGCAACACCGCCGTCGAGGAGGCGCTCTACCTGTCGAACATCGCCGAGAAGGTGACGCTGATCCACCGCCGCGACAGCTTCCGTGCCGAGAAGATCCTGGTCGGCCAGCTAACGGACAAGGTCGACAACGGCAACATCGAGCTCGCCCTGGACGCAACGATCGACGAGGTGCTCGGCGACGACTCGGGAGTGACCGGCGTGCGCCTGCGCAGCACCACGGACGAATCGACCCGCGAGATCGACGTGCACGGCCTGTTCATCGCCATCGGCCACACCCCGAACACCGGCATCTTCGAAGGGCAGCTCGAGATGGAGGGCGGCTACATCCGCGTCAACTCGGGCCGCGAGGGCAACGCGACGGCGACCAGCGTGGCCGGCGTGTTCGCCGCCGGAGACGTCGCCGACCATATCTATCGCCAGGCGATCACCTCGGCCGGCAGCGGCTGCATGGCCGCGCTCGACGCCGAGAAGTACCTCGACGCGCTGGTCCAGCCGGGAAAGTAACCCCGGTCAGCGCTGTGGGTCGGGCTTCAGCCCGACCCAAGTGACCTGCTGGCTTTGCTCGTCAGGCCGATACCCGATCCACAGAGTGGCTGCAGGGGACGGTGCGCCCTACTCCTCGATCAGCACCGGCGTGCCGACCGGCACGCGGTCGAACAGGTCGATCACGTCGGCGTTGGCCATCCTGACGCATCCATGCGAGCCCGGCTCACCGAGAACCACGTCGTCCGGGGTGCCGTGGATGTAGATGTAGCGGCGCATGGTGTCGACGTCACCGAGCCGGTTGCGGCCCGGTTCGCAACCGCTGAGCCAGAGGATCCGGGTCAGGATCCAGTCGCGCTCCGGTTCGTTCTCACGCATCCCCACCGCGTAAACCTCCCCGGTCGGCCGTCGGCCGACGAAAACCGTGCCCGACCGGCAACCGTCGCCTATCCGGGCCCGGATCACGTGCCGACCGCGCGGCGTGCACATGCTGCCGTTCGCCTCGCCGGCCCCGTTGGCTGCGGTCGAGACCGGGTAGTCGGCAACGACGTCGTTGCCCTCGAGAAGCCACAGCCGCTGGCGTGACAGGCTGATGCGGATGGCCAGCGCGGCCTGGTTGTCGGACATTGTGGCCGAGGGCATAAAATTTCGTTATATTCGTCTCAGAACAAGTTATCTGGGGTATCCCAGCACAACGCGCTCCACGGGGGACAGGTGGAAATCGCGGGGCTCACCGCCAGGTAACGGAATATCGGCGCAAGAACATGATCCTGAACACCAGTATACGCAGCTTCCTGCATGCGGCACGTCACCTCAGCTTCTCGGTGGCGGCGCGCAAGACCTACATCTCGCAACCGGCCGTCTCGGCACGCATCAAGCGTCTCGAGGAGTACTTCGACGTCGAGCTGTTCGAGCGCACCCCCGCCGGGTTGCGCCTCACCTCCGCGGGCAAGATCTTCTTCGACTACGCGCAGCGACTCGAGCAGCTGGTCGCCGAGGCCGAGCGCGCGGTCAAGGACATCTCCGAGGGTGACGACGTCCACCTCTACATCGGGGCCAACCGTTCGGCCACGTCGGTGATGCTGCCGGACCTGCTCAGCCACTTCAGCCAGGCCTGCCCTGACGTGCGCGTGCGCACCGAGCTGCAGTCGCCCGACCAGCTGCTCGAGCGCCTCTCCTACGGCTTCCTCGACGCGGTGATCGTCGAACAGACGGTCGACGAGGAGCGCTTCCACGTCACCCCGCTGCTCAGGGACGAGGTGGTGATCATCTGCCTGCCCGACCACCCGCTGGCCGGCGAGGGCAGGATCAGCATCGAGCAGCTCTGCCGCGAGCCGCTGGTCACCAACTCCCCGATGTCGGGCACCCGCCAGATGCTGCGCGAGCGCCTCGACCTCCACGACAAGCACGACGGCGACCTGAACATCATCATGGAGCTGCAGAGCATCGACCTGGTGCGGCAGATGACCGAGAACCGCCATGCCGTCGGCCTGGTCTCGCGCCTGGTGATGTCTCAGAACACCACGAGCCGGGATCTCGTGATGCTGCAGATCGACGACGAGCCGATGCTCCGCGTGTTCAGCATGGTCACGACACACAAGAGCCTCGAGCGCCCCAACGTGCGTCGCCTGTGCCAGATCGCCTCGGAGATCTACGACGAGGAGATGCTGTTCAGGAATCCTGTCGACCAGGCCTCCTGAAACGGCTGCAGCCCCTCTCTCTCCAGGCCGGCGTGCACGGGGCAACTCACCCCGCGCTGCCGCGCAGGTCACCGATTGCGGTAACGGTTGAGGTCGAAGATTCCCGAACGCAACGGTTCGTTCTCTGCGGCCCTAGCCTGGAACCAGTCGGCGCTCGCCCAGAAGGCGGCCTGCGTTCGCCGCACCCCGTAGAGGCCGACGAAGCGCTCGTAATCCTCACGGTCACGAATCGCCGCGAAGCGAGCGACGAAATCGTCGATTTCCGTAGCATCGATCTCGAAGAAGAAGTTCGGGTAGGCACCCTCCAGGCCGCGCAAGATGGTCAGGGCATCCTCGCTGCGATCGCGCGCGGTGTCGTCGGCGAACAGCGACGTGGTGTTGTGGTATGCCTTGTCGAGCACCAGCGTGTAGGCCAGGTCGCCACCATCATCCCCGGCGCCACGGATGCGGATGAACGAGACGTCCGGTACCACGGCCAGGACTTCGCCACGTAGACCGGCCATTCGCCGCATGGCGAC
>JAACFL010000259.1 GCA_009937385.1 Gammaproteobacteria bacterium
TCTTCGACAAGACCGCCTGATCGGGTCCGTTCCCATCATGCCGGAAGGGCCACGCACCGCGTGGCCCTTCTTTTTTGGGCGCGTGGTTGGAAGCGGCAATCGACGCGCGGCGCCGACCGCTTGCGCTCAGCTGGCCTTCGCGAGTTGCGCCCGGTAGGTCCGCGGGCTCACCCCGGCCATGCGCCGGAAGGCGCGCGAGAAATGGGAGGCGTCCTCGTAGCCGAGCTCAAGCGCGACCTCCATGACACGCAGGTCCGTCTCCTCGAGCAGCGTACGGGCCGATTGCAGGCGCAGCTCCTGGAGCAGTTGCGAGTAGGTCGTACCCTCCACGCTCAGGCGTCGCTGGAAGGTCCGCAGGCTGGTGCCGGCGAGTTCGGCGGCCAGCTCGATCGGTGGACTCCCTTCGCGCAGGTAGGCGACGAGGACGTCGCGCAGGGCACTGGTCATGTCCCGTGCAGCTGCCGGCACACCCGCGTCGGCTGCGCAATCTCCCGCTGCTGTGCGTGAACGGCTCCGCGGCGGGCGGTGGAGCAGTTCGCGTGGCAGGCGCAACCATGCGGCCCCCTGGCCGCGCAGGAAGCGCGTGTTGGGAAACTGCTCCTGGGCGAATGGCGCGATCGGCGCGGTCGCCGAGAACGCCATCTCGCTGGGCTGCCAGGTGGAATGGGTAAAGGCGCGCACGACGCCGAGCAGCGCCAGGTTCTGGTTCCATTCGCTGTACTGCAGCCCCTCGGGATGGTCCGGGAGGTCGAGCCGGCTTGCCAGCAGGTCCGACTCCCCGTCGGCAGCGAGCCACACCCGTAGCTGCGAGTTTTCTAGCTGGCAGAGCTTGCTGAAGCGCTCGATGGCGAGTTTCAGCGACGGCGCCTGGTAGACGGCGGAGACGATGTGCCGGTCCAGGTCGTCAAGATCGAGTTGCAGCGCGGCCCGCAGGCCGAGGGCATCGATCCCCTCGGTCCGGCTGACCTGTTCGAGCATGCGCAGCACGGGCAGCAGCGGCAGGTGGGCCTCGAGATGCCCCTCCACCTGGGTCGGCAGGTGGGCGCGGCGCAGTTCGCGCTCGACCGGCACACCGACCGCATGCAGGACCTGCATGTAGGGGCTCAGATGGGCCGCGCGAAACCTGGGCAGTTCGGTCATGGAATCAAGCCTTGTGGCCCGCAGGGGGCGCCAGTCGACCTGCTCGATAGTCTGGCATGAAATGGCCGGAAAATCCCGACTGTTTATATCAGGATTATCGATGAATCGGGTAGCGCTGGCGTGGGTAGGCCATTTTGGGAGAGAGAAAGTGACACGCTTGTCCATCAAGGCATGCATGCTGATCGTCGCGCTGGGTCTGACCCCGCAGGTTGGGGCTGACGTGCGGTTGGCGCCGTGGTCAGAGGGGGTGTTCGCGCAGATCGAGCGCGAGCACGGGCCGGCCGCGGCGCAGCGGATGCGCACCATCTACGAGCTGGTCCAGGCGAACAGCGACCGGCCGCTCGAGGAGAAGCTGCGTCTTGCCAACGACACGCTGAACGAGTTGCCGTGGATCGCGGATCGCGAGAAGTACAGCACCGACGACTACTGGGCGACGCCGTTCGAGACCCTGACCACGTTCGGTGGCGACTGCGAGGACATGGCGATCGGCAAGCTCGTGATGCTCAGGCTGATGGGCGTGCCGAAGGAGAGCCTCCAGCTCGGTTACGTGAAGGTCAAGAAGACCGGCGAGATCCACATGGTGCTGGTCTGGGTCAGCGAAGACCGGACCGAAACGCTGGTCCTCGACAACCTCGTCAAGCAGATCATGCCCGGCAAGGCGCGCACGGACCTGCTGGCCGTCTATCTGGCCGATCCCGACGGCAACGTCACGCTGATCAGCGACGACGGCAAGCAACGCTCGGTCAGGGGCGTGGTGCCGAAGACCAAGATGGAGAAGCTGCAGAAGGTCAGGCAGCGGATGGCGGCCAACCAGGCGAAGTATGTCGAATACAACGAAGGCAAGCCGCTGTTCATCGAGGTAAGGTGAAACCGTCTGTGCCCGAATTGCCCACGGCCGCGCGGGCTAACCGTACCCCTCTACGAGATCTATTTGGGAGTCGCACTTGATGAATAGCAGATCGCTTCGAATGGTTGGCTGCATGGCTTCGGCCCTGCTGTTGATGCCAGTGGCGGTGGCCGAAGAGAAGACCCCCGGTTTCAACAACCTGATTCCAGAAACCATTCTCACGCCCGACAGGGTGGAGACCCGGATCGGCACGCTGGAATTCTTTGACGGGATGCCGGATACCGAAACCGTGCGGAAGGTCTATGACAATCTGGACTTCTTGCGCGGCGTCGAGGTCTTCCTGAACTTCATCCCGGCCACCTCCATCGAAGGGTTGCGTCTTGGGATGGTCGAGCTCGGGGCGACCCGGTCCAATCAGTGTGTCATCTTCGACAAGCTTATGGATTCGGACCCGCTGTTCCTGACCGGCAACACGGACACCGTCTACGCCTCGGTGATGCTGGATCTCAAACGGGACGGCGCGACGGTTGTCGAGATACCTCCCAAGACCGGTCCGGGCACGGTCAACGATGCCTTCTTCCGCTTCGTCACCGACATGGGCATCCCGGGCCCGGACAAGGGCCAGGGCGGCAAGTACGTGATCCTGCCGCCGGATTACGCAGGCGAGCTGAATCCCCCGGAGGGCGGCATGGAGGCCGTGATGGAGGTCGCCGGCAAGCCGCAGAAGGTCTTCGTCTCCAAGTCCACCAGCTACACGAACTGGCTGATCCTTCGCGGCTTTCTGGTCGATGGCAAGACCGATATGGCGGTCAGCACGTTCAGGAACGGTCTGAAGGTCTATCCGCTGTCGCAGGCGACCGAGCCGCCTGAGATGGAGTTCATCAGCGGTTCCAACAGGGCCTTCAACACCATTCACGCAAACACCTACGCCTTCTACGAAGAACTGGCCCACGTCATCGACCACGAGCCGGTTGGCCTGATCGATGCGGAACTGCGCGGCCTGGCAGCCGCGATCGGTATCCAGAAGGGCAAGAAGTTCCAGCCCGACGCGCGGATGCAGGGGATCCTCAAGGAG
>JAACFL010000260.1 GCA_009937385.1 Gammaproteobacteria bacterium
GCCGCCTTCTTCGGGGCCGCCTTCTTCGGGGCCGCCTTCTTCGGGGCCGCCTGCTTGGTTTCGGTCGCGCCGGAGGACGCCTGCGATGTCCCGGACTCCCGCTCTGACGAGTCCTCGACCGCCTGCGAGGCCGCCTCGTCCTTCGCGGACTGCGACTGACTGGCCGCCGCATGATCGCGTGCCACCTCGGCCAGTTCGGCCACCACCGCTTCGGCCACGCCCTTGGACTTGGTGTTGCGAAGCGTCTTGCGCAGGTCATCGAGTGCCACGCGGATCGACTCGAACACCTCCTCGACCTTCGCCACACCGGGAATGTCCACCAGCAACCCGTTGGCGCGGTAGTAGGCCACCACCGGATTCGACAGGTTCTCGTAGACGCGTAGACGGTTGTCGATAACCTCCTCGGTGTCATCGACCCGCTGGCGCAACGGACCACCGCAGTCATCGCACTGGTCGTCGAGCCGGGTCGGCGCGATCAGCACGTTGTACTGCTTGCCGCATTCACGGCAGCGGCGACGTCCCGCCAGGCGCTGGATCATGGCGTCGGCATCGACGGCGATGCGCAGCGCGAGGTGGATCGGACGGCGCAACTGGGTCAGCACGTCATCGAGCGCCATCGCCTGCTGCAGCGTGCGCGGGAAGCCGTCGATGATGAAGCCCTTGTGGGTGTCCTTGCGCCGCAGGCGGCGCCCGGCGAAGTCGAGGAGCGGGTTCTCGTGCACCATCGTCCCGGCCACCCGGTCGCCATGCAGCAGCTCCGAGGGCGTGATGTGGGGCAACCCGTATTTCTTTGAAATCAGGGCGGCCTGGGTGCCCTTGCCGGAGCCCGGTGGACCGAGGATGACGATGCGCATTCCGAGGTGACTCTCTGTCGTGGTGCGGCCCGTCATGGGCCGCCGGTGCCCGTGGGGCGGATCAAAGCGACGGATGACCCTATACAATATTTACTGTGGCCGCAACAGCCACACCGCACGTATGCTTGTTCGCCGTCCGCGGCACCCGCGAAGCCAACTGCAAAACGATGACCGTGCCCACTTCCGCCAGCGTCGACTCCACCGATGCCGAACCCTGGACGCTGCGGGAGACCCTGAGCGAGCGCTACGGTGAGGTGCGCGGCCTGCAGCTCGGCGAGGCCGGGACGCGCCTCGCGCTCCAGGTCCAGGCCGACCATCCACGCGAATGGCAACAGCAGACGGAGGAGCCGCCACCGCGCTGAACTCCGCCCACGGACACACCACTCAAGGAGAGACACCCATGCCCAAGACCGCCAAGCGCAATGCCTTCTACGCCCAGTCCGGCGGGGTCACCGCGGTGATCAACGCCTCCGCGTGTGGCGTCATCGAGACCGCGCGCAAGCATCGCGACCGCATCGGCAAGGTCTATGCCGGACGCAACGGCATCATCGGCGCGCTGACCGAGGACCTGATCGACACCGGCAAGGAGAGCAAGGCCGACATCGCCGCGCTGCGCCACACCCCGTCCGGCGCCTTCGGTTCCTGCCGTTACAAGCTCAAGGGCCTCGACCAGAACCGCGCCGAGTACGAGCGGCTGATCGAGGTCTTCGCGGCCCACGACATCGGCTACTTCTTCTACAACGGCGGCGGCGACTCGGCCGACACCTGCCTGAAGATCTCCCAGCTCGGTCGCAATCTGGGCTACCCGATCCAGGCGATCCACGTACCCAAGACGGTCGACAACGACCTGCCGATCACCGACAACTGCCCCGGTTTCGGCTCGGTGGCCAAGTACATCGCCACCTCGACCCGCGAGGCGTCGTTCGACGTCGCGTCGATGGCCAAGACCTCGACCAAGGTGTTCGTGCTCGAGGTGATGGGCCGCCATGCCGGCTGGATCGCCGCCGCCGGCGGGCTCGCCTCCAGCGACGACACGCCGCTGCCGGTCCTGATCCTGTTTCCCGAAGTGACGTTCGACCGGGCGAAGTTCCTGGCTCGCGTCGACGCGATGGTCGCTAAGCACGGCTTCTGCTCGATCGTGGTCTCCGAGGGCGTGCGCGGCCCCGACGGCAAGTTCCTCTCCGACCAGGGCCTGCGCGACGCCTTCGGCCACGCCCAGCTCGGCGGCGTGGCCCCGGTGATCGCCAACCTGGTCAAGGCCGAACTCGGCCACAAGTTCCACTGGGCGGTCGCCGACTACCTGCAGCGCGCCGCGCGCCACCTCGCGTCGAAGACCGACGTGGAGCAGGCCTACGCGGTCGGCAAGGCGGCGGTCGAGATGGCGCTCAAGGGTCGCAACTCGGTGATGCCGGCGATCACGCGCACCTCGGACAGCCCCTACCGCTGGAAGATCACCGAGGCGCCGCTGGCGAAGGTGGCCAACCGCGAGAAGATGATGCCCAGGAGCTTCATCACCCGTGACGGCTTCGGCATCACGCCGAAGTGCCGGGCCTACCTCGAGCCGCTGATCCGTGGCGAGGACTACCCGCCCTTCCGCAACGGCCTGCCGCGCTACGTGACGCTGAAGAACGTTGGAGTAAAGAGGAAGTTGAGTACGACCTTCAACGTCTAGCTGGCGGTGAGTGGACGAGTGGGTCGGACTTCAGCCCGACAATTCACTCCGCAGGACACCACGTCGGACTGAAGTCCGACCTACGACCAATGACGCGGATAACAAAAGGCCGGCATCGCCGGCCTTTTATTCTGGTTATCCGAATCGCCCGCGATCGTCGTCAGGACAGCTCCTTGTCGAAGTAGACGTCGGGCTCGCGCTTGCGCGCCCTTCCGAGCTCGTCGAAGCGGAACAGCCGGAACGCCCGCTCGCCGTTGTAGTCGAGCACCCGCAGGTCGTCCGACTCGTCGAGGTTGCGCTGCACCATCTCGAAATGCCCGGCATAGCGTTGCTCGGCCAGCTTGACCGGGATCTCGTGGGCGATGAACTTGTGGATGCCCTTCGCGGAGAGCTTCTCGAGCAGGCCCGGGGCCTCGACCGACTTGTAGGAGGTCATGATGACCAGCGGCCCGCTGCCGGTGTAGAGCATGAAGATCTTCATCTGCCAGCCTCCTTGCATGGTCCTGCTAAAAGATTAGCAGAACGCACGGGGCC
>JAACFL010000261.1 GCA_009937385.1 Gammaproteobacteria bacterium
GAAAGCTCGGCAATCGCCGAGTAGACGATCAGCATGATCGATGGCGGGATCAGGATGCCCAGCGTCCCACCCGAGCAGATCACACCCGAGGCAAACGACTTGTTGTAGTTTGCCTTGATCATCGCGGGAAAAGCGAGCAGGCCCATCAACGTCACGACTGCGCCGACGATGCCGCTGGCGGTCGAGAAGATCGCGCAGGTGATCAGCGCAGCGACCGCCATCGAACCGGGCAGGTGGCGTGCCGCGAGCTGCAGCGAGAAGAACAGACGGTTGACGATGTCGGCACGCTCGACGACGTAGCCCATGAACAGGAAAAGCGGGATGGCAACGAGCGTGTCGTTCTCCATCACCGAGTAGGTATTCTGGTTAAGCAGATAGAAGATGCGGTTGTTGAACGCGTCTGCGATGACCTCGATGCTGCCGGCGTCATGGTAGGCGTAGTAGCCGAAACCAACACCCATCGCGACCAGGGTGAAGGCGACCGGGAAGCCGAACATCACCAGAATGATGAACAGCGTCAGCATCAACAGGGCGACTTCAGGATTGGTCATCTGGCTCGGCGCTCCGGTAGAACTTGGATAGGTGAAGGATTACTTTGGGGCTTCGGCCGCGTGGAAATCCGGGCTGATTTGCTGACCCTCGAGGATTTTCTCGGTCTCGCGCGCATCCTCCATGCGCTTAGGCCACTTGCCGGTCTTCATCGCCAGATAGCAGCGCATACATTCCGCGATACCCTGGATGATCAGTAGAATTCCGGCCACCGGGATCAGGGTCTTGAAGAAGTAGATCTGGATGCGCGCCGGGCTGTTCCAGCTGACTTCCTTGTAGCGCCAGGAGTCGGCAGCGATCTCCCAGCCGAACCAGAACAGGGCGAGCATGCCCGGGAAGAAGAACAGGACATAGAGGGTGAAATCGATCCGTGCCTGCCAGCGCACCGGCAGCAAGCGGTAGACGACGTCTGCACGCACGTGGGCGTCCTGGGCCAACGCGTAGGGCCCGGCCATCAGGAACAGTGCGCCGTACATCTGCACCATCATGTCGAACGCCCAGACAGTCGGGGCGTTCAGCACATAGCGGACGAACACCTCGTAGCTGACCGACAGCGTCAGGATCAGGATGCACCAGCCGAATGCGCGGCCGATCCAGATGTTCATGCTCTCGATGGCGTGGATGACGGATTTCATGCGGGCTCCCCGGGACGTGAACCTGGGTACGTCAAGAAGCCGGAGGGACAGCCTGGCGGCTGCCCCTCCGGATTAGCGTTGACGCTGCATCTGCACAGAGATGCAATCGTTACGCAATCAGCCGAAGTAGTGCTCGTAGGCGAGCTGGTAGTTCGGCTGGTTGAGGTTGAGGTAGTTCATCACCTTCTTAGCGTAGTCTCTCTGTGACTTGGTCACCTTGGCAAAGAAGGGATCCTCACCCTCGATACGCTTGATGACGATGTCCCATGCCGCGAGCTGCGCTTTCATGACCGAGTCCGGCGTGCGGTAGACATTGACGCCGTCCTTGTCCTTGAGCTTCACCAGGTCGTCCGCATAGCGCAGGGTGTTGTGCCAGAAGAAGTTGGAGTTCTCGGCCTCGGAGGCGTACTTCAGGATCGCCTGCTGTTCCGAGGAGAGCGACTCGTAGAGCTTCTTGTTGAAGGTGCACTCGAAGCACTCCTGCGACTGGTGATAGCTCGCCAGGTGGTAGTGCTTGGAGACGTCCTGCATGCCGAAGTCGCGGTCGGAGGTCGGGTTGTTGAACTCGGCCGCGTCGATCAGGCCGGACTTCATCGCCGGCTGGATCTCGCCACCCGGCAGCTGCACGACCGACATGCCCATCTCGAGCAGCACGTCCGCGGCCAGGCCGACGGTGCGGTACTTCAGGCCCTTCATCTGGCTGGCGTCCTTGATCTGCTCCTTGAACCAGCCCAGCGGCTGTGCCGGCATCGGGCTGTTGAAGAAGCTGACGACGTTCAGACCGAGGCTGCCCATCAGCTCATCGAACAACTCCTTGCCGCCACCGTAGTGGATCCAGCCGAGCATCTCCTGAGCCGACCAGCCGAAACACGGACCGGTGCCGAACAGCGATGCTGCCTTGGACTTCGAGTACCAGTAGGCCGTCACGTAGTGGGCCGCGTCGAGCACGCCACGGTGCACCGCGTCCTGCATCTGTGAGGTCTTGACGACCGAGTTCACCGGCAGCAGGTCGATCTTCATGCTGCCACCCGCCATCTCGTTGACGCGGTTGACGTAGGCCTGAGCGTTCTCAAGGAAGATGCCACCGCCCCAGGCGGCCTGCATCTTGATGACCTTGGTCTTGCCGTGGGCTGCCGCGCCGACGATGGCGGGGAAGCCTGCGGCTGCGGCGCCGGCACCTGCAGCGGCGACCGCGCCGCCCTTCAGAAACTTGCGGCGGCCGTTCTCGACCTGATCGGGTTTCTTCTGCTCTGTCATTTGCTATTTCCTCTCTTGGTGGATGTCGGAAGCGGCGACCGCCTTGGGTTCATCCGCGGGTCCAACTTGGTGGTTATCAACTCAGTAATACTAGGCGATTTTTTGTGGATTGCTATTGCGGACCGTCAGGCCAGCCGGTCACCCGGCTCATGTCCGGCGAAGAAGGCGTCCATGTTGTCCAGCGCCCGGAAACCCATGGCGTCACGCGTTTCATGTGTCGCGCTGCCCAGGTGTGGCAGCAGGAACAGGTTGTCGCGCCGGGCGAATTCGGGGTCGATGTCGGGTTCGTTGTTGAACACGTCGAGACCCGCTGCGTAGAGCTTGCCCGTGGCGAGCGCCTCGAGCAATGCGGCCTCGTCGACCACGCTGCCGCGCGCGGCATTGACCACGATCGCGCCGTCCGGCAGCAACGCGATGCGTTCGGCATTGAGCAGCCCGGCGGTGTCCGGCGTCGAGGGGCAATGCAGCGCCAGGAAATCGCAGATTGGCAGCATCTCCTCGAGGCTGGCGTGATAGGTCGCGCCGTGGGCCTTCTCGGCCGGCAGCTCGCTGCGGTTGTGGTAATGGACTTCCATGTCGAAGCCGCGTGCACGGCGCGCGGTGACCTGGCCGACGC
>JAACFL010000058.1 GCA_009937385.1 Gammaproteobacteria bacterium
GGGCCTGGAGGGTGGCCGACGGGTCGTCATGCCGCCGGCGGGAAGTCACGACCGTCACGTCATGTTTCTGCGCCGCGAGGTCGAACGCGAGATCGGCGAGCAGCTGGCTCGACCTGAGGCTGTCGGGATGGAAGTAACGGTTGACGAAGATGATGCGCACGGGAATCCCCTTCGATGACGACGTCCTCAGTCGCCCTTGGATGGCATATGGAGTTATAGGCCATTTCGCAACCACATACGGTCCGATCTGCGCAGCCCATCAGGATGACTATTAACCTGGCTTGCACCCTGAATCGTCATCTGGACCAGGCGCAACGTCCACAACCACCCGAACATGCCTGTCGTCTACAGATCGTCGAGAAATGCATCCAGATGTTCTGGGCGGGTGGAAATAATGCTACCGCATGGCGACAACGACCGGTCGGACCTGACCGCCCGGGTCTGCTTACTTATCGCTGCGGCCCGCATACATCGCCAGGCCCATGATCACCTCGGCCATGGCTTCGGGATCGCCCGCGAACCGGATTCCGAGTTGATACCCCCTTTGCCAGACCGTGCTCGCCTGCAATGATCCGAGACGATCCAGGTCGAGGAGGACATCGCCCCCTTCGGTGAACTGCATGTCGGAATCCAGACCGAGGCGCGCCCCGCCGGACGAGATATTGACGATGCGAACGGCATGTGAGGCGCCGCTGACGATCAGCTTCGCCTGGAGTTGCAGCTCCTTGCGCTCGAAACGTCTGGGCACCTGGCTCATGGGATTATGCTCACTTGCTGGTCATGACCCAGACACCATGCCACTCGTGCTCGGGCGGGTGGGCGATCAGGGTTTCGCAACGATCGATATAGATCTGTGACAGCCGATCCTCCGGGTTGAGCTCCAGCGCGGTGTGAAAGCGCTTGATCGCCTCGTCCCAGTCACCATTGCGGTACGCCTCGCGCCCCTCTCCGAAGTGGCCCATGACTTCCATCAGGTGCGGGAAACTCTCCCTGGAGTGGTAGTCGAGCACCTCGTAAATGCGCACCGGCTCGGTCTTGCCCTTGACCACCACGTCGTCGATGTCACGGATGCGGTAGGTCCCCTGCAGACGCTGGTAGGTGTGGTCGCTGATCAGGATGCGTGCGCTGTACTGCTTGCACGCGGACTCGAGGCGCGACGCGAGGTTCACGCCGTCACCGATCATGGTGTAGTCCATGCGCTTGGGCGAGCCGATGTTGCCCGAGACCACGGTGTCGGTATTCAGGCCGATGCCCATGTCGATCGGGTGCAGGCCGTGACCCTGGCGGGAAACGTTCAGCTCACCAAGCGCATTGAGCATCGCGATTGCGGCCCGCAAGGCGCGATCCTCGTCGTCCTCGCGTGTGACCGGGATGCCGAAGCCCGCCATGATCGCATCGCCGATGAACTTGTCGAGCATGCCACCCTGCTGCTGGATGCAGTCGACCATCACCGTGAAGTACTCGTTGAGCAGGCTGACGGTGCCCTGGGCACCGAGCTCCTCGGTCAGGGTGGTGAAGCCGCGGATATCCGAGAAGAGCACCGTGGCGACGGTGCTGCGTCCGCCCAGGAACTCCTCACCTTCACCGAGCAGCTGGTCGGCGAGACCCGGATCCATGTAGCGCGACATCGTCGACTTCATGCGCTTCTCGCCGGTGATGTCCTCGAGCAGGATCATCGTGCCGAGCGAGGTGTCGTCCTTGCCCAACAGGGGCTGCACGGTCGCGTTGACCGACACGGTGCGGTCGCCGCTGGCGAGCTCGGCATCCATCACGCTCTCGGTCTCGTGGTTTTGCTCCACGCGCCGGATACGCTCCACGAGCCAGGCGCTGCCATCGGTGAAGAACTCCTCGACGGGTCGCTTCAGAAGCGTTGCCTCGTCGACCGAGAGGATGTGCAGTCCGGCGCTGTTGCAGGTGACGATGCGCCCCTCCTCGTCGAGCGTCATGACGCCGTTGGTCATGCTCTGCAACATGCTCTCGTTGTAGTTCTTCATGCTCTGCACGTCATCGAAGAGCTTGGCATTCTCGAGAGAAATGGAGACCTGCGCCGTGAACGCACGCAATCGCGACTCGTCCTCGTCAGTGAACGGGCCACCATGCTTGTTCAACACCTGGGTGACGCCGATCACCTTCCCGTCCTTGTTGACCACCGGCGTGCACAGGATCGACCGGGTGAAGAAGCCGGTCTGCTTGTCGAACGCAGGATTGAAACGCAGGTCGGCATAGGCGTGCGGGATGTTCACCGACTGGCCGGTGGTGAAGACCGTGCCGGCGATCCCGAGGTGGTTCGGGAAACGTATCTCGGTCGCACCGATGCCCTCGCCTACCAGCGACCAGAGCTCGTCGCTCTTCTCGTCGTTGAGGAACAGCGTCGAGCGCTCGGCCTGGAGCATCTTGGTCGCCTCGCTCATCACCTTGCGCAGCAGTGTGCCCAGTTCGATTTCCGAGGTGATGTCGGCGACGATGTCGAGAAACTCCAGCTCCTTCTTGCGTGAGAGCTGCATCCTCTCGATGTACTCGGCACTCTGCAGGATGATCGAGGCCTGGGTGGTAATCGCCTCAAGAAGCTCCCGGTCCTCCGCAGTAAAGCCACCCTCCCTCTTGTTCAGGATCTGGGCGACACCGATCACTTCCTGCTTTACCGTGCGGATTGGTACGCAGAGGATGTTGCGCGTGGTAAATCCGGTCTGCTGATCGACCTCGCGCTTGAAACGGGGGTCTTCGTAGGCGTCATCGACGTTGACGACCTCTTCGTGGCGAAACACGTGGCCGGCAATGCCTTCACTGTTCGAAATACGGATCCTGCGACGGAAATTGCCCTTGGCGATAACCGAGTAGAGCTCGTCGGTCGCGGGATCGTTGAGGAACAGCGAACCGCGCTCGGCATTCAGTTCCACCGTGGCCATCTCGACGAGGGCCTCGAGGATGTCGTCGAGGGAATCGATCGCCGCCAGGCGCCGGGAGACCTCCAGCAGCACCTCGGCCTCGTGCAGTTTCCTCGACAGGGTGTTCTTTTTCGGGCTGCTCACGTATCCCTCTCCGTGGATTCCAGCTGCAGTCTGAGCGAGGCGATCGTCTCCTGCAGTTGCTTGAGTTCCTGTCGGTGCTGATGCTGCTCCTCCGCCAGGCGCTGCTGCCACGCATTCTCGAGGTTCTGCAACTCCTCGCGCAGGCTCACGGCGGTGTTCTGCAGCTGTTTCATCTCGTCGAGATGCAGCGACCCCGTCTCCTGGGAACGTTGCTCGGCGTCGAGCTGCTGCTGTTCCATGGTGCCGCGAAGCGTGGCAACGGTCTCCTCGAGCTGACGGATCTGGAGCAGGTGCTCGGCTACCGCGCTCTGCACGGCCTCGTTGCGCCCGAAATGCTCGCTGTCCAGCCGGTCACGCATCGCCTGGACGGTTTGTCTCAGGTGGGCATTCTCAGCTTGCAGGTCATCGCTACCCAAGTCCTGAGGCAGCTCTTGTTGAGACTCGGACAAGAATCGTTCCTCGCAAACGTCTGCGCCCGATACTAGTCTCTCGCTCGCTCCCTCGCCACACGCCAGGGATTGCATGGCGCGCACAGAAATATCTAATTTATATATGTTTTACATAGGTTTTTCATGCATCTGCGAGATGGCCTAGAGTATTCGCAGAGGGTGTCATCACCGGCGTTCACCCATCCCCACCTCCTATTCCTTCTGCCTGTTGCCACCCCCTCCCCGGCTCACGCCGTCGGTTCCGGAATCGGGTTCCGAGTGACAATCCGCATCATGGTTGTACAGTAGGCGTCTGAGACGCTTCCCCTGACGACGGGGGCAACGCACCGGTGCCACGCTGGAGACTGACTCGATGCAACATGACGACGACGATTACGACGCAACCCAGATCATCAGCTCGTTCCAGGCCATCAAGAGCGCCGTCCCCGACTCGACACCCACACGGATCGGCCGCTACGAGCTGATGGACCTGCTCGGGAAAGGCAGCATGGGCACGGTCTACTCGGCCAACGACCCGTTCTCACAGCTCAAGGTCGCGATCAAGGTGGCCAACCCGGGGTTGATCGACGAGACGCCCGAGGGGCAGCAGATGCGCAAGCTGTTCTTCAACGAAGCCCACGCGGCCGGCTCACTGAACCACCCGAACATCATGAAGATCTTCGATGCCGGGGTCGAGGACGGCACCTGCTACATCGCCATGGAGTTCCTGCCCGACGTCACCACCCTCGCCGAGTACACCAAGCCCGAGAAACTCCTGGACATCAAGGACGCCGTCAAGATCATCTACCGTCTCGCCAACGCCCTCGACTACGCTCATTCCAAGGGCATCGTGCATCGCGATATCAAGCCGAACAATATCCTTTTCACCAAGGACGGCGTCCTGAAGGTGGCCGATTTCAGCATCGCCCTGGTACTCGCCGGAGAGAACGAGGAGGAGCAGGACGCCGGCGTCATGGGCACGCCGCTCTACATGGCGCCCGAGCAGACGCGCGAAGAACCGGTTACCCAGCAGGCCGACATCTTCGCGCTGGGCATCGTCTTCTACCAGCTCATCACTGGGCGCCATCCGTTTGTCGCCAAGTCGATGGACAAGGTGGTCTGGAACATCTGCTACCTCGATCCACCCCCACCCAGTGACCAGCGTCTCGGCTGCCCACCCGAACTCGATTACATCATGCGCAGAATGCTCAGCAAGGAGACCAGCAAGCGGTATCGACGGGGACTCGAGGCCGCGGCGGAACTGAGCGTGCTGTTCGAGGACCTCGAATCGATCAAGCAGGAGGTCGACTTCGCGGAGAAGTTCGCCGAGCTGAAGAACTACGAGTTCTTCGCCGAGTTCTCCACCGCAGAAATCTGGGAATTGCTGCGCGCCGGTGAGTGGCGCACTTACAGCACCGGTGAAACCATCATCAAGGAGGGCGACCGCGGCAACTCGGTGTTCATCATCGTCTCGGGTCACGCGACCGTCTCCAAGGGCGGGCGTGAGCTCGTCGACGGCATCGGCCCCGGCGAGTGCCTCGGTGAGCTGGCCTACCTGGCCGAGGTCGAACGCTCGGCGACCGTCACGGCGAAAACCGACGTGGCGGTGCTGGAGCTCAACGACGGCGCACTACGCACCACCGAAGGCACGACCCAGGCTCGGTTTCTCAACGCCTTCGTCAAGGTGCTCGCCAATCGCGTGGTACAGATGTCGGATTACGTCATCGATCTGAAGGCGGTCAACGCTGCGGAAGGCTAGGCCGGGACGGATCGGGCAGGGAGGAATTCGAGGCTAGCGTCTGTCGCGATTCCTGGCCCGCCACGCTTCCGCGTACTCACGCACCAGCTCATCTTCGCCCAGGCTGGCCTGGCGCGCACACTCGCGCTCAGCGACACCATGCATCTCCTCGCTCAGGCCGGCTTGGCGATCCAGAAGCTTCTGTGCCTCTGCACGGATCGAGGCGTCGGCGTAGGCCTGCCCGAGTACCGCAGGACTCAGGTCGCACTGTCTCGCCACGCGATCGAGTGCAATTTCATGAGGATCCCGGCCGTGATGATCGTGGGCACGGTCTCCCGACCCCGTTCGCGCCTGCGCCGCCATCTCCTGAAGGACCTTGTAGACGTAAACGACCTGCCTGGGTCTTGGTACATCGCGCTCGGGTGCCTGCCTGGCTGACTCGAAATTCAGCACCTTATCCGGCTCGACGCCGTCCAGGATGTCCTGCAGGAGCTGATTGACTTCCTGCACGTCGCCCGGCTCTACCTCCGCGTACACCAGATGATCGAGATAGGAATCCAGCAACACCCGGTAATAAGGGGCCAGTTCCGAACCGGGAGTCTCCGCTTGCCAATCAAACAGATCGTTTGGCCGTGCCCCACGAGCCAGCTGTTCGAAGACCAGAGAGACGAATGGCGCGGCATCGAAGCTCCCCGACCCGACCTTGAGGTTTTCGTCGAGGCGTCGAAACAGTGCGACGTAATTTTCGTGAATTGAACCAGTGGAGGCCTTTGATGGTTTCATTTCGCTCATTTCGACATCAGAGGTGCCATACAGCATACCTTCCGTGCTGATTTGTGCATCAGAGCACCTGTTGAACGCCTTAGCCTGACCAGGTGCTTCCACAGCACACCATTGCCTGGCTGGCGGGAGCCACTTGGGCCTGAACAGCCACAGGTGACATGACATTTGCCAATAAACCCCCAGTTTCGATGTTACTGAAAGCGCCTCTTCTCCAACCCGTGCTGACTCGACGCCTTGCCAAAAGCGACTAACATGGCATTGAGAGTCAAGGAGGATGACCGGCATGGGCAGCAAATCAGCCAAAAACAAAAAGATGGGGTCGGGGCTCGAGGTTTCCGACAGCACGATTCCAAGTCCCCTCGCAGACCCCAAGGCGAGCAAGAAGAAACGCAACAGCTTCTATGAAAAGGAGTTGAGACGCCTGCATATCGAGCTGGTCAAGCTCCAGGAGCACATCAAGCGCGAAGGCAGCAAGGTGGTCGTCATCTTCGAGGGACGCGATGCCGCGGGCAAGGGAGGCGTCATCAAGCGCATCACCGAGCCGCTGAACCCGCGCGTCTGCAGGGTGGTTGCGCTCGGCACACCCACGGAACGTCAGAAGACCCAGTGGTACTTCCAACGGTATGCAGCCGAGTTGCCTGCCGCTGGTGAAATGGTCCTGTTCGATCGCTCCTGGTACAACCGGGCCGGCGTCGAGCGCGTCATGGGCTTCTGCAGTGACGAAGACTATTGGGATTTCCTGCGTACGGCACCTGAATTCGAGCGCATGCTCGTGCGCTCCGGAATCACCCTGATCAAGTACTGGTTCTCGGTCTCGGACGAGGTCCAGGAAGAGCGCTTCCTGGGGCGTGTGGAGGACCCGACGAAACGCTGGAAACTCTCACCGATGGACCTCGAATCCCGGAACAAGTGGCAGCAGTACTCGCAGGCCAAGGATCGCATGCTCGTGCACACGGACATCGAACAATCACGGTGGTACGTGGTGAATTCCGATGTGAAGAAAAGAGCACGGCTCAACTGCATCGCCCACCTGCTTACCGTTGTGCCACACAAGGGCTCCGCACCTGCCAAGATCAGGCTGCCCAAACGATCACCCGAGAAGCGCGGTGAAGACTACGTCCGCCCGCCGCTTTCGGTACAGAACTTCGTGCCCGAGATCTACTAGGAGCACATGAATGAACGATCGACCCGCCATGTTCAACGTGACCATCGAGGGCTTGCAGGCCACCATGCGTAGCATCAAGCCAGGCAAACGCGACTACGACAGCGCGCTCAAAAACGTGATCCTGCGTGAGCGCGATGCGATCGCACTCTTCAATCAGCTCCTGACCCAAGGGCGAACCCTGGACGGCGTCTACAGCTTCGAGTCACTCGACATTGCCAAGACGTTCGCGTTTCTGCACCTCAAGTCCATCGAGCGCCAGATCGCCACCAACCTGGACCGGGTTCAGGTCTTCAACGGGTGAACCACGATGAATCAAAAAGAAAATGACAAGCAGGAAGAGACGCTGGTTTCGTGCGATGTCTGCATGAAGGAGATCCCGGCGACCGAGGCCAGGAGCGAAGAGGCGGACGACTACGTGCGCCACTTCTGTGGCCTGGAGTGCTATGACAAGTGGCGCTCGCAGACGCCGCAGCCCAGCGACGAGAAATAGCCCTCAGAAATCGGCCATACTCTCCGACCAGACGCATGCCCCTGCCAGGATGATGCTGGGCCCTAACCCAGCAAACCTGCCTGCGATCACAGGGTGTACGAAGGCAGGATGGAGAGCGGGCCGATGGCTGAACAAGCAGAGGCGATGCCAGAGGACTCCAGACTGGGAGAACATCCCGACTGGCGTTACCTGCTGCGCGAGTTCTACCTGCTGTATCGCTTCAGCTCGGCCGGTGGAAGCCGCAGGATCCGTTCGCATCAGAAGGAGGTTCGGCATCGCCTGTCACGCGTGCTGGATCGCGACCCGGCCATGCGTTTCCCCAAGCCGGACGTGCTTCCAGTCTGCACCCATTTGCGCCGCGCCCTGGACCAGGGCATGGGGCAGTCGACCGATGCCATCACGCGTGCCGTCGAGCATGTCGTCCACGCGCTTCAGTGGGAGTACGGCTACGATGTGATGCCCGCCAGACTCAGCTCCCGCTACGCATTCGCGGAACTGCTGGGGCCCAGGGGACCCGTCGTCGCGGACGACCTGATCCTCGGACTGGTGCTGTTCGCTCCAGGCACCACCTACCCGACACACAGCCATTCAGGAATCACTGAATCGTACTTCTGCCTGAGTGGCGCGATGTCCGAAAACGACAACGGTGTCTACAACCCGGGCTCCCTGATCCTCAATCCACCGGAGCAGATGCACCGCATCACCACTGGCGATCACGAGCCATGCCTGCTGGCCTATGCCTGGGTCGGTACGCAGGAGAATCTAACCAACCACAAGCTGGTCTTCAGCCGACCGCGCAAAAGCAAGTCGGCGGCGCCCTGACACCCCGAGTGCTCGGGCGTGCGTCTCCCTAGCGGGTTCTGTTAACAATCGGGGTCCGAAGGTAGCGACCTGATGTGGCGCACGGCATGGCCTGATTGTTTTACTCGCTTACCCTGCCCAGCCGCGCCATCACCATGATGTGGGTCGCGTGCCAGAACGGTGTCGCAATCAGAACCTCATCACCAACATTGAGGGCCCTCAGCCCCCTCTCCTGCCACGCGGCCAGGTCGTTGAGGCCATGCAGCTCCAGCGCGACCTCGCCGAGTCGTGCCGAGGGGGATGCCAGGGCCCCATCGGCAATCGTTGGCTCGCGCAGCTCGATCGCCAGGAAAGAGCTCTCGCTTGAGCGCCACCCGCCTGGAGTGAAAAACCTTCTGTAGCCCGCGTCGGCAACCGCAGCCGCAAAAACGACGTCTTCCGCCTTCCCACTGGTGCGCGACCATGCCAGCAGACCCGACGCGACATGGGCGTAATCTTCGAGCTCTCCTGCATGCCGATCATTTTCACGAACCAGCCGTGACAAGCGATCGCCATGCCACACCTGGTCAGCCATCCAGTTGCGCAGGGCAACACCTGCCTTGCGAAAGCGCTCGCCGTCAGGACTGCGCGCGGCCAGGGCGAAGGCCTCGAGAAGCAGGCCGTTCCAAGCTGCAAGCGCCTTGTCGTCTCGCGGCAGAACGCGCCGTTCGCGAGCGGATTGAAGCTTGTCGCGAACCGCGGCCAGGTGCCTGGTTACCTGCTGCAGATCCACGCCGAGCGCCGCGGCCACGACCTGCTCATCATCCCCAGGGATGGGCAGGTGCCCCTCGTCCAGGAGGGGTGGACCACCGAACCCGAGCAGCGCGTTCGCGACCAGACGCTCGCGTTCGTCGAGGAGCTTGTCCAGCTCGTCGTCCTGCCAGAGGTAGTAACCGCCATCGACACCGTGGTCATCGACTGCCGAGAGGCTCGACGCGAAGCTTCCGTCGCCGAGCGAGAGCTCATCGAGGACGAAGTCGAGGGTGTCGAACGCGACATCGCGATAGTAAGCGTTGCCGAACTGTTCGGCTGCCACGAGAAACACCCGCGCGAGTTGAGCGTTGTCGTAGAGCATCTTCTCGAAATGCGGGATCTGCCACTGGGGATCGATCGTGTAGCGGAAGAATCCGCCTCCAAGGTGATCGCGCAGTCCCTGGGAGGCGATACGTTCGAGCGTGAGATGGAGAAAATCGGCACGCTCGCCGTCCGGTTCGGCACGCTCAGCCTCAAGCAGCGCCAACAGCTGCGGTGCGTTCGGGAACTTGGCCTGATCGCCAAAGCCACCACTCAATTCATCCGCCTGATTCTCTGCCTCTTCGAGCCATAGCGAACGCAACAGCAGCCCCCGGCCTGGATCCAGGTTCGGTGTGAGCCTGACCTCCGGGCGTTCGAGAAGTGCCAAAGCCTCGCGTGAGGCGGCCTCGAGCGTTTCACGCTCATCGCGCCAGGCGGTGACGACTCGCTCGAGCAGTCTGAGAAACCGGTCTGGTGGCTGGTAGACGGTAGCGTAGAACGGGATCCCGTCAGGAGTGAGAAAGACGTTCAATGGCCAGCCACCGTGGCCACGGGTGCGCTGCACGAACTCCTGAAGCACGCCATCGAGCGAGGGCTCGAGCTCCCGATCGATGACTACTGAGATGAAGTCGCTATTCAGCCGGTCAGCGATGGCCTCATCGAGAAAGCTCTCGCGCTGCATGACATGGCACCAGTAGCAGGAAAAATAGCCCACGGTCACGAAGATCAGACGCTGCTGTTGTTGCGCATACGCAAGCAGTGATGCATCCAGAGATTCCCATTCGACCGGATCGTCGGCATGCATCCGGACATACGGTGATGGATCGGATGCAAGCGATTCAGTGGCAGCAACCGATACCGGCAGCAGACCCGACAGAATAACGATCAGAAATAGAGCGCAGCTGATCTTTTCAGGTCTTGTCGACAGCTCAGTCGAAGGATTCATCATTCTCGCGAGAACTCGGACCTTGCTGATCATTCGGGCACGCCTGATCATTGCCAACTCCCACAGCGTAGAACCGACACGGGAGGGCAATACCGAGATAGAACGCCACAGATAAAAAAAACCGGCTGACGTGCAAAACGCCAACCGGTTGATGTGATTTGAAAAGAGTTGGTCGGGGCGAGAGGATTTGAACCTCCGACCACTTGTCCCCCAGACAAGTGCGCTACCAGGCTGCGCCACGCCCCGTGTGCTTGATCTTTCGGTCGGAACCGGACCGGCATTCTAACCGATCCGCGGGCCACGAACAGCGGTTCAGTGGCGGAGGATGCGCAGGATCTCCTCGAGTTCGCTACGCACCATGCGGATGAGCTGCTGGCTCTGGTGGGCGTCGTCCTTGGCCTCGCCACCCTCGAGGTACTGGCGGGCACCGCCGATGGTGTAGCCCTGTTCGTAGAGCAGGCTGCGAATCTGGCGGATCATCATGACGTCATGGCGCTGGTAGTAGCGACGGTTGCCACGGCGCTTGACCGGCTTCAGCTGTGGGAACTCCTGCTCCCAGTAGCGCAGGACATGCGGCTTGACGTCGCAGAGCTCGCCGACCTCGCCGATCGTGAAGTAGCGCTTTGCCGGAATCTCCGGCAGCTCGGCGTTATTGCTCGTCTCGAGCATAGCTCGGCTCCACCATGGTCTTGAGCTTCTGACCGGGGCGGAAGGTGACGACGCGGCGCGCGGTGATCGGAATCTCCTCGCCGGTCTTCGGGTTGCGGCCAGGACGCTCGCGCTTCTCGCGAAGGTCGAAGTTGCCGAAGCCGGAGAGCTTGACCTGGTTGCCGTGCTCAAGGCTGGCCCGAATCTCTTCGAAGAACTGCTCGACGAGTTCCTTCGCCTCTCGCTTGTTCAGCCCGAGCACGTCGAATAGCTGCTCGGCCATGTCTGCTTTGGTCAGTGCCATGAGTCTTTTTCTACTCCCTGAGGTCCGCTCCGAGCTCGTCACGCAGTCGCTGGACGACTTTTTGTATCAGTCTGTCGACCTCGTCGTCCTTAAGAGTGCGCGATTGATGCTGCAAGGTCAAGCCCAAAGCCAAACTTTTTCTGTTTGAATCAATACCTTTGCCGACGTATATGTCAAACAACTGTAAATCAATGAGCAACGCCCCGGCCGTCTCGCGCACGGTGTCGCAAAGGTTTCCGGCGTTCAGCGATGCATCGACAACGACGGCCAGGTCACGGCGGATCGCCGGGAACCTCGAAAGTGCCGCGTAGCTGGGAGCCGGGCCCTGTCCCAGGGCTTCCAGGCTCAACTCGAAGAGTACGATTCTCCCCTTGAGCCCCATTGCTTGTGCGACCTGCGGGCTGAGGCTGCCGAGCCACCCAATTTCCGTGTCGCCGCGCAGGATGCGCGCCGACTGGCCGGGGTGCAGTGCAGGTCGCTTAACGGGACTAAAGATAAATCCACCGTCGGGACCCGTCAATCCAAGCAGCGCCTCGACGTCCGCCTTGACGTCGAAGAAATCGAGTTCCCGCCGCGGCTCGCCCCACTGCTC
>JAACFL010000262.1 GCA_009937385.1 Gammaproteobacteria bacterium
GCACGTTGCGGATTGCCAGCGTGACGTTGAGGGTCATGATTCCCGTCAGCGCGGCTGCGCGTGCCAGCAGCTTGCGGCGGCGCAGGTCGGTCGCCGCATCATTCGCGTGCTTCACTCGCCATCCTCCCGGTCTTGTGCGATTTGCCATCCGATATTGCTTGGCACGGCGTCCCGGTGAATTGCGGTGGGTCAACTGGGCGTCAAGGGGAGCCAGACCATCAGGTGGCTGTGCGGCGTGGCGTCAGGCGTACGCGGATGCCGTTGTCGGAGCGGATCGTGACTCGACCGACGGTCTGGGGCGTGTGCGACACGTCGGCATCGACCCGGTAGCGGCGCAGGATGTTGGCCAGGATCAGCACCGCTTCCTGGGTCGCGAACGCGGCACCGATGCAGACCCGTGGTCCCATGCTGAACGGCAGGTAGGCATTTTTGAGCGAGTCCTTGCCGGAGTCGGTCGCGAAGCGGTCGGGATCGAACTCGTGGGGGCGCTCCCAGTACTCCTCGTGGCGGTGAATCAGCCAGGGCGAGACCAGGATCGGCGAGCCGGCCTTGACCTGTTTGTCGCGAATGCACTGGGACTCGCGTGCCTCGCGCACGAAGAAGCCGACCGGGGGGTAGAGGCGCAGCGCCTCGCGGAAGGTGTCCCAGACCAGGCGCATGCGCTTGATGTCGGAGAACTCGAACGGCCGCGTGCCGGCGACGGCGTCGATCTCATCGACCAGGCGCGCCTGCAGTTCGGGATCGCGCGAGATCAGGTAGAGCGCCCAGGCGAGCGAACTGGCCGAGGTCTCGTGACCGGCGAGGAACAGCATGCAGATCTGGTCGACCATCTCGTCGTAGCTGAAGCGGTCGCCCTGAACCGGATCGACCGCGTCCATCAGCGCACCGAGGATGTCGACGCGCTCGTCCGTTTCGCCACGCTCACGCGCCTGGTAGCGACGCAGGATGATCTCGGCGAGCACTGCGCGGATCCGCTTCGCGCAGCGCTCACTGGCGCGGCGCGGCAGCCACGCCGGCAAGCGATAGATCATCAGCACCATGGCCCGCTGGGCGTGGTGCTGGAACTCGATGAACGCCTCGTAGATGGCGCGGGCATCGGCCTCGGCGAGGTGCTCGGAGAGGATGGTGCGGAAGATGATATCGGCGGTGACGTAGGTCATCTCGCCGTCGACCTCGTAGCTCGAGCCGTCGGCGACGCCGTCGAGGCGCTCCAGCATGTCGTCGACCGAGGCCATCATCAGCGGGAAGACCAGCTTGAGCCGGGCCTGCTCGAAGGCCTGGTCCATCAGCCGTCGCTGGCGGGCCCACACGTCGCCGTTGGTGGTGAAGATGCTCTCGCCCAGCAGCGGTTCGAGCATGCGGTGCATCAGCTGGTGCTTCGGGTAGGCGTCTGGCTCCTCGACGAGGATGCGCCTTACCCAGCACGGCTGGTTGACCATGTAGACGTCGAGGCCGGGCTGGCGGTAGTGGCCCATCTTCATCCGGTAGCTGCGCTCGAACAGCACGTCCAGCCACGAGCGCCAGCCGCGTACGAATCGCAGCAGGAACGAGCTCTTGCTGCGATGCGGCTTTGGGTAGGGCGGGGTGAAGCTCATGTGCTGTTCTCGGCGAGGAACGGCGCGAGGGCGGGTCCGGGCCCGGCGGTGATGCGGAAGTAGTCGTAGGCTGCCGGGATCTCGTTCGCCATCAGGTACTGGAAGTGCAGGCGCAGCTTGTCGCGACGCAGCTTGCGGTAGGTCTCGAGGTGGAACATGCGGAAGAAGCGCGCGGTGACCAGCCGTGGGCGGTGCGCGGGCGCATCGTGGATGCCAGCCTCGACGACCGGGTCGACATTGAAGAAACCAAGTGGGTCGGTCGGGCCGCTGACATCGACCCACGGCAGGCTCTCGGCGTAGGCCAGGCGCTGCAGTTCGGCGTGGAACTCACGTGCCTCAGGCATGAACGCGAGCCACGGGATGCACTGGCCGAGGGTCATCAGGCCGACCCGGTCGGCAAGCTCCTCAGGCACACGCCCGCCACCCTCGAGCAGCGCGGCCGACACGCTGACCGCGAGCATCGAGCCGATGCTGTGACCGACGATCAGCACCTCGTCGACCGGATCGTCGCGCTGGGCGATGCGGATCGATTCGGCGATGGCATGGGCCCGCCCGGGCAACCCCGGGATGCCCTGGCGGCCCCAGTCGTAGATGAACAGGCAGATGCGCAGCAGCCAGAGGATGCCAAGATGGTGGGCCAGACGGAGCCCGCCGGCTCCGGTTGCGACGGCACAGGCGACGGCCAGCACGGTCGGTACGTACGCCGTATCGGCAAGTGTGCCGAGGTTGTAGCCGACGGCTCCTGCCAGCACCATCAGCAGCGTGAGCAACAGCAGGTAGACCAGGGGCAGCACGGCGCTGTAGAAGGTGCCGCGCGACAGCTGCCTCGCGCGCTGCAGGCCCCCCGTCGCGAGGTAGACCGGGTAGCCCGTGATGCTGCGCCAGACCAGCCGCGCCGGGCTGCGCAGCCAGTGCCGGCGCACGATGTCGTCCCAGGCCATGAAGCGGTAATCGGTCTCGACCTGGACGCCGTTCCAGTCGCCGTGGATCGTCCAGCCGCTGTTCAGACGACCGTGCCGCGTTCGCGGAGTGACCTCCAGAGTCGCGTCGAGCAGGGCCTGCTGCTTGGCCGCCTCGTCGCGGTAGAGGCGGTGATAATGGACGGCACCGCGTGGGTCGAATCCGCTGATGTAGTGCACGCGACGCCGATGCACACGCCCGACCCGCGACGTGTCACCCGGTGCCTGCTGCATCTGTTCGCCGCTTTCCGCCACCTCATCCCCTCGTCAGGCCGCACATCCGGCTGGACACGGCGCGCGCATGGTCGCACGGCCGACCGGTCGTTGCCTTAATCGAGGTCACTCTGCGGGGACGGTGCCCGGAGGCCATGGGGGTCTGCCAACCCGGCTCCCGTCCCGGCTTGCCCACAGCTTGGATACCAGTGCCTCGATGGCATGCGCCAGGGTTTCGTCGGGGTGTTCGCGGCAGTGGTCGG